>DATHQQ010000201.1:0-3944 GCA_035482595.1 Verrucomicrobiia bacterium | reverse complement strand
ACGAGGCCAGCCGCATCGCCGCCATGTGCCGCTCGGTCGACCAGCCTTTGCTCCTCTCCGCCGCCTTCGCCGCCGCGCTGGGCGACACCGGCCCGCCGCTCGCCTCCGTCGGCCGCTACGCGCTCAGGGGCCTCAGGCATTCGCAGGAGCTGTTCACGCTGGATCGCGGCGGCACCTGACGCGCTTTCGCGCTAGGCGATATTCAGATCTCACTGTTTACAGCCACTGCTTTCTTCCCCCTCCCCCTGCGGGCCGTCAGGCCCGCGCTTTGAGGGGGGAGGGTCGGGGTGGGGGTGGCCGTATTCTCAACAATGCAATCGATGCAGCTCAGGCTCTTGATGATCCGCGGACGCGGATCCCACCCCCCACCCTAACCCTCCCCCGCAAGGGGGGAGGGGATACAAAGGAAACGCGGCGCGACTTAGGTACATGCCCTGGCGCGAAAGCGGGAATCTAGGGCAACAACGGAACGGTTCTATTCGAGCGAAGCCCGTTCTAGGCTCATCCGATGCCCGACGACCCACCCCCGCGGCGCCTGCTCATCGTCGCCCATAGCCCCTCGGAGAACACGCGGCGGCTTACCGAGGCGCTGGTCCGCGGCGCAAAGGCACCCGAGATCGCCAATGTCGAGGTCGTGCTGCGCCCGCCCTTGCAGGCCGTGCCGGAAGATGTGCTGGCGGCCCAGGCGATCATCCTCGGCACCACCGAGAACCTCGGCTATATGAGCGGCGCGCTGAAGGATTTCTTCGACCGCATCTATTACCCCTGCCTGGAGAAGACGCAAGGCTTGCCCTATGTGCTCTATATCCGCGCCGGGCAGGACGGCACCGGCACCAGCCGCGCCGTGGAGCGGATCGCCACGGGGCTGCGCTGGCGCGCCGTTCAGGCGCCGCTCATCTGCCGCGGCGCCTTCCGCGAGGAATTCGTCGGGCAATGCGAGGAGCTCGGCACGCTCATGGCCGCCGGGCTGGAGGCGGGGATTTTTTAGACCCTCGCCCTGTGGCGGCACGCCCCCTAGCCGCCCCGGCCCTGCGATCCTATGATCGATCCATGGACCATGTGAAATTCGGGCGCAGCGGGCTTCCCGTATCGCGGCTTTGCCTGGGGACCATGACCTTCGGCCTGCAATGCGATGAGGCCCGAAGCGGCGCCATCCTCGATACGGCCGCGGCGGGCGGCATCGACTTCCTCGACACGGCCGATGTCTACCCGGTGGGCGGCGACCTCGCCACCGTCGGCCGCACCGAAGAGATCCTGGGCCGCTGGCTCGCCGGCAAGCGCCAGAGCTTCGTGGTCGCGACCAAATGCTTCGGCCGCATGGGGCCGATGCCCTGGAACCAGGGCATGTCGCGCAAGCACATCCTGGACGCGATCGACGCCTCGCTCAGGCGGCTGCGCACGGATTACGTCGATATCTACCAGCTCCACGGCCACGACCCGGCCAGCCCGCTCGATGAGGCGCTGGAAGCCCTCGACATGATCGTGCAATCTGGAAAGGCACGCTATGTCGGTGTGTCAAACTGGCCGGCCTATCGGATCGCCCGAGGCATCGGCCGGACGGAAGTGAAGAGCCTGGCACGGCTCGCCTCCGCCCAGCCCCGCTACAATCTGCTGTTCCGAAGCTTCGAGCGCGACCTGTTGCCGCTCTGCCAGGAGGAAGGCATCGCCGTCATCCCCTATAATCCGCTCGCCGGCGGGCTTCTGACCGGCAAGCACACGAAGGCGCAGAAGCCGCCCGAAGGAACGCGATTCACCTTGGGCAATGCGGGTTCGATGTATCAGGCGCGCTACTGGCACGACCGGGAGTTCGCGACCATCGAGACCCTGCGCGGCGTTGCGAAGGAGGCCGGGATGAGCCTGGCCACCCTCGCCGTCGCCTGGGTGCTGGCCAACCCGGCCGTCACGGCCCCGATCATCGGCGCGAGCCGGCCGGAGCAGCTGGCGGACAGCCTGGCGGCCGCGACCACGCCTTTTCCTGCGGATCTGAAAGCGCGGCTGGACGATTTGACGGTAGAATGGCGTGCCGTGGATGCAGAACGTTAAGCCTTATCCTCTAGCTTGTCCCCGAGGCCGGGCAAAGCGAGAGCGAAGGAATCACGAAAGCGGGAGACGTGCCGTAGCAATCGCGGTTTAGGGATGGACCGTCCAGGATGAAAGCAATCTCCTTATATTTGCCGGTGCGATCGTCATGAGTGCGATTGCGTGCTTTCGCGGCAGGGCCGCGTCGCGTGCCGCACGCTGCGCGGTGTTGGCAGCACCACTCCTCCTGACGGCGTGTCAGCCGGCCGTCCTCGACCCGCAAGGCCCGGTCGGAATCGCCGAGAAGACGATCCTGATCGATTCCCTTGCCATCATGCTCGCCATCGTCATCCCGACGATCGTTGCGACCTTCGCCTTCGCCTGGTGGTTCCGCGCCTCCAACCTCCGAGCCCGCTACCTCCCGACTTGGGCCTATTCCGGCCGGATCGAGCTCATCGTCTGGGGCATCCCGCTGCTCGTGGTCATGCTGCTGGGTGGCGTCGCCTGGGTCGGCGCCCATGACCTCGACCCCGCCAAGGCTTTGTCCCCGCCCCAGGCGCCGAGCATGTCCATGGCCATGACCCCAGCCACGGCCGCGGCACCCCTGGAGGTGCAGGTCGTCTCGCTGGATTGGAAATGGCTCTTCATCTACCCGGGCCAGGGCATCGCCAGCGTGAACCATCTCGTGATCCCCGCCGGTGTGCCCGTCCATTTCTCGCTGACCTCGGCCAGCGTGATGAACGCCTTCTTCATCCCGCAGCTCGGCAGCATGATCTACACGATGAACGCCATGACGACGCAGCTGAACCTGCAGGCGGACGCGCCCGGTACCTTCCGCGGCCTCTCGAGTCACTACAGCGGCGACGGCTTCTCCGGCATGCATTTCGAGGTCCAGGCCCTGCCGGCGGACCAGTTCGCGGCCTGGGTCGAGACCACGCGCAACAAGGGCCCGATCCTCGATGCCGCGAGCTATGCGGCGCTCTCCAAGCAGAGCCTGAACACCGCGCCCTTCACCTACGGCGCCGCCGCACCCGATCTGTTCAAGCAGATCGTCTCGCAGCAGCTGCCGCCCGGGCCGGGCCCGGAAGCCGGCACACCCAACCGGGACGTATCCCCGAAGACGGAGCCATAGCATGCTCGGCAAGCTGACCTGGGCGGCCATTCCCTTCGACCAGCCGATCCCGCTCTTCGCCGCGGCCGTGGTCGGGGTGGTGATCGCCGGCGTTCTCGTCTACATCACGCTGAAGGGGTGGCTCCCCTATCTCTGGCGCGAGTGGATCACCAGCGTCGACCATAAGCACATCGGGATCATGTACACCCTGCTGGCGATGGTCATGCTGCTGCGCGGCTTCTCCGACGCCATCATGATGCGCTCGCAGCAGGCGCTGGCCTTCCACTCCGAGGGCTATCTGCCGCCCGATCATTACGACCAGATCTTCTCGGCCCATGGCACGCTGATGATCTTCTTCGTCGCCATGCCCTTCGTGATCGGGCTGATCAACTTCGTCATGCCGCTGCAGCTGGGCGTGCGCGACGTGGCCTTCCCGACGCTGAACTCGGTCAGCTTCTGGCTCACCGCCACCGGCGCCCTGCTGATCAATGTTTCGCTGGTCGTCGGCGAATTCGCGCGCACGGGCTGGCTGCCCTATCCGCCCCTGTCGGAGCTCGCCTATTCGCCCGGCGTCGGCGTCGACTATTACCTATGGTCGCTCCAGATCTCGGGCGTGGGGACATTGCTGACCGGCGTCAATTTCGTCACCACGATTCTGAAGATTCACGCCCCCGGCATGACCTATATGCGCATGCCGGTGTTCTGCTGGACGGCGCTCGCCGCCAACCTGATGATCGTCGCCGCCTTTCCGATCCTGACCGCGACGCTGGCGATGCTGCTGCTGGACCGCTACCTCGGCTTTCATTTCTTCACC
>DATHQQ010000200.1:0-9332 GCA_035482595.1 Verrucomicrobiia bacterium | reverse complement strand
GCCTTGGCGTCCCGCGCGAGGCCATCGGCCTCACCAGCTATGACGTGCTGGTGGACGGCGCCCCGATTGCAGCTGCGATCCTGGCGACCCAGGTGCCCCTGCTCTGGATCCTGCCGGGCTCGGTGGATCTCGCCGGGGCGGAGCTGGAGCTGGCGAGCGCGCTCGCCCGCGAATTCCGGCTGCGCAACGCGCTGGCGACCATTGCCGCGGGCTATGACTACATCCTCATCGACTGCCCGCCCTCCCTCAACCTGCTCACGGTCAATGCGCTGACTTCCGCCACCGGCGTGCTGGTGCCGCTGCAATGCGAATACTATGCACTGGAGGGACTTAGTCAGTTATTGAAGACCGTTGAACTGGTGAAGCAGAATTTGAACTCAACTCTTGAAATAGAAGGCGTTGTCTTGACGATGTACGACCGGAGAAACAATTTGTGCGACATGGTGGCCGCCGATGTCCGCCGGCATTTCGGGCCGCGGGTGTTCGATACGGTGATCCCGCGCAATGTCCGCCTCTCGGAGGCACCCTCCCACGGCAAGCCGGCCCTGCTCTACGATCTGCGCTGCTCGGGCTCGCAAGCCTATATCCAGCTCGCCGGCGAGCTGCTGCGCCGCCACCAGCCGGCCGAAGCTCCCGGTGATGCCCCCGGGGACGCCCATGGCCAGCGGAGGGAAAGCGCATGAGCGTCGAGACCAAGCGCGGCCTCGGCCGCGGCCTCTCCGCGCTGCTGGGGGATTCCGGCGCCACGCCCGCGGCGGGGGCGAGCCGGCCCCAGCGGCATCTGCCCATCGGCCAGCTCGAGCCCAGCCCGCTGCAGCCGCGCCGGCATTTCGATCCCGATGAGCTCGAATCCCTGGCGGAATCGATCCGCAGCAACGGCATCCTGCAGCCGCTCCTGGTCCGGGTTCATCCGACCCGGCCCGGCATGCACGAGATCGTCGCCGGCGAGCGGCGCTGGCGCGCGGCCCAGATCGCCAAGCTCCATGAGGTGCCGGTGCTGGAGCGCCAGATCTCCGACCGCGAGGTGCTGGAGCTCGCCATCGTCGAGAACGTCCAGCGCAACGACCTCTCGGCGCTGGAGGAGGCGGAAGGCTACCGCCGGCTGATCGACGAGTTCGCCCGCAGCCAGGAGGATCTGGCCCGGCAGGTCGGCAAGAGCCGGGCCCATATTGCGAATACCTTGCGGTTGCTGAAGCTGCCGGCGACCATCCAGGCGCTGCTGCTGGAGGGCACGATCAGCGCCGGCCACGGCCGCGCCTTGCTCGCCGCCGCCGATCCCGAGGCCCTCGCGGTGCGTGTCATCGAGCTCGGTCTCTCGGTCCGCCAGACCGAGGCCCTGGCCGCTCGGTCTTCCAAGCCTGCCCGCCGGCCGCCGGCCCCCAAGGATGCGGATACCCGGGCGCTGGAGCAGGATCTGGGCCGGGTGTTGGGGCTCAAGGTCGCCATCGAGCATGGAACGGGACGCGGGGGGAAGAGCGGCGGCAGCCTCACCATCCGCTATCAGAGCCTGGAGCAGCTCGACGACGTCATCCGGCGCCTCAACCGGAATAGCTGACCGCGGATTTTTTTCGGTCGGCTGCCGCCGGCAGCGGCTCGAGATGGATATCGTTCAGCATCAGGGCGAGGCGCCGCGGCTCCGTCGCGCTCGGCGGCAAGGCGCGGGCGAAGCGGAGGCGGAGCACATGGCTCCCCGGCGTCAGAGGCGCCCGCAGGCAGAGCAGGCGGGCCGATTCCTTGCTCGTGCGGGCCAGGGAAAACTTTCCCAGGTCTTGGTCGTCGAGGAAGACCGTTACCCGCTGGCCGGGCAAAAAGGGATTCTGATATTCGATGACGATCAGATGAGGGCCGGCGGTCTCCGCCGTCACCCTCGCCCAGCTTTCCGGCCCGATGCACCAGTGAAACCGGGTCGGAATGCCGTCGTCGAGATGCGGCCCCTCGAGCTCGCCGATGCCCGTCCCGCGCTCCCAGGCCGCGGGGACGAGGAACTGCCGGCGCTTCTGCGGCGGGGCGAAGTTGATCCGGCGCGGCACCTCGGCCCGGGATAGAATTCCTAACCGCTGCAAGGCAAGGAAGAGCTGGCGGTAGGCCGCCTCGATGGAGAATTCGTTCTCGACGTAGAGGTGCCCCCAGGCGCCCATGGCGGCGCGAAGCTCCGGCCGGGTCGCGAGCTCGCGGATGGAATCGGCCAGCGCCGCGGGCGTCACCGCGGCGGCGAGGCGGCCGGTGACCCCGTCGCGCAGCGCGTTCTTCACCCCCATGACCGCATAGCCCACGGCCGGCGTGCCGCAGGCGGCGGCTTCGACGAAGACCTGGCCGAAGCTCTCCTCCAGGCTCGGCGCCACGAAGACATCCGCGGCCCCATAGGCGACGGCCAGATCCTCCGGATCCCGGAGATAGCCCAGGCTGCGCATGTCGATATCGGGCAGCGGGATGGTGTGATCCCAATTGCCGAGGACGCAGCAGATGATCCCCAGGTCCTTGAGGCTTGCCAGGGCCTCGAAGAGATGGGCGCCGCCCTTGCGCCGGTCCGTCGGCGCCGCGGCGGAGAAGAGGAGGATGGTCCGGTCCAGCGGCAGGCCGAAGCGCTTGCGGCAGGCCTCGCGGCTTTGCGGGCGATAGATGTCGAGGGGAATGCCGAGGCGGATGTCTTCGATCGGCGGCCGTGCCGCGGCGACGGCAAAGGCCGAGCGCGCGAAATCCGCCGCCGAAGCCGAATTCGCCAGGAGAACGGGCGCGCCCTCGCCGGCGAGCAGCGCGCGCTTGGCGGCCCAGGCGGGCGCGATCAGCTCGGGCGCCAGGGCCGGATATTCCGTCGGGGTGGGGCAGGCAGCGTCGCAGCCCGGGAGGTATTTCGGGCAGCCTCCGGTGAAGGCGCAGCGCCCGGTCAGCAGCCAGAAATCATGCAGCACCCACAATGTGGGACGGGCCTTGGCGATTGCGGCGAGGAGCGGGGTATCGCCGCCGGCCGCATGGAGATTGCCCATGATCACCAGATCGGGGTCGCCGCGCCGGACCCAGTCGAGGAGGCGGGTCTCGACCGGGATGCCGTCCTCGCGCTCATCGCCTTGCAGCGCCCGCAGATTGGCGAGCCGCACCTCATGCCCTGCCAGGCGCAGCCCGGCGGCGATCCGGCCATGGGCGATGCCCGCGCCATAGAGCTCGCCGACATCGTTGATCATGGCGATGCGAAGCCGGCGATTGGCTCGCGGCCCGGCGCCGGCGGCGGGGGGCTTCAGGCCCCGGCGGGCGTAATAGGCGTCCCGGACCTGGTGAAGCTCCGCCTGGAAGCGGGCAGGGGCATGAGTCTTCTGCCCGGGATGGACGCGAAACAAGGCGAGCGGCCGCCCGATCCCATGCAGCACCCCGCCGGCCTCGGCGAAGCGCAGCCAGAGCTCGTAATCCATGCTGTAGTAGAGATTCTCCTCGACCTTGGCCCCGGCGCGCTCCCAGAGAGACCGCGAGAAGAAGACCTCCGGCTGATAGAAGAACTCGCCTTCCAGCCAGCCGCCCTCGAGATCGAGCAGCTCGGCCAGCGGCAGCGGCCCGTCGGATGCCGCCGTCAGATGGCGGTGCAGGATCCGGCCTTCGTCGTGGATGACGCAGATCCCCGCCACCATATCCGCCCCGCTGGTGGCAAAGGCGAGCGCCACCGCCGCCAGCGCCCCCGGGGCCAGCATGTCGTCGGCATTGAGCCAGGTCATGATCTCGCCCGTCGCCCGGGCGAAGCCCTTGTTGATGGCCTCGCTCTGCCCCTTGTCCTTCTCGCTCGCCGCGAAAGCCAGGCGACCCTGGTAGCGCGCCAGGATGGCCGCCGTCTCATCCGTCGAGCCGCCGTCCATGACGATATACTCGACCGAGGGATAATCCTGATGCAGGACCGAGAGGATCGTCTCCTCGATGAAGCGGCCCTGGTTCAGCGAGGGGGTGACGATGCTGATGCGGGGCCAGGGCCTTCCGTCGGGCAGGGTCGCCGGCAGCGCCGGCCCGTCCGGCCGCTGATAGGGCCATTGCGCCTCCGCCTCGGACATCACGCCTCGAAGCTGGCCCGCTTCGCCAAGCGCAGCCGCAGGCCGAGCTTGCGCCAGCGCGAGGCCAGGAGCTCGCGCTGCTGGCGCTCCAGCTCCTCATTGACATAAGCGAGCTTGTCCAGCATCGCCGCCTGGCGCTCGAGCTTGCCGGTGAGCCGGGCGATCTCCGCCTCGGCATCGATCCGGGCACGCACCGCCTCGGCCAGGGCCTTTGCCAAAGCGGCCTTGGCGGCCTCCAGCTCGCGCGCCAGAGCCGCGCCATCCTCGGACATCGCTGGACCTGTCACAGGACTCCCCCGACCAGAATTGCCGCTCCCATATGTGTCGCCGGGGCCGGTGGACGCAATCTTCATCTCGGATGGGCTCAGGCCTTAAGCCATCCCAGTGTCCTGCCCCAGAAATCCGGTACGGATTTCTGGGATAAGCAGGCCACTGATTCAATAACTTGTGTCCTGCGCCCAGCGAAAATCATTGCGCCAAGCCTTGGAATTTGGACACGAGCCTGTAGCGCCAATCGCAGGCGAGCTGGCGAAGCTGATAGAAGCGCAAGCCCCGGGAGATCTCCCGCTGCGAGACGGGACGGCCAAAATGCGCCGCGCGCAGCCGATCCATCTCGTGGGTCAGCTCGAGGGTCTGGGCCGTCTTCTGCTCGCCATGGACGCGAAAGCAGCCGAGGAAGCGCGGCAGCCGCCGGAAGCGGAAACCGGCCCGTTGCGCGCGGAGCAGGAAATCCCAATCCATCGCATAGTGGAATCCGGCATCGAGGGGCCCGGCCGCTGCCCAGAGGGCGGCGCGCCAGAACATCGTCTCCTGCGGGACATAGTCGGTGAAGGCCAGCGCCGCGGGATCGTGGCGCGGCAGCACCCAGCGGCCGATCTCCTGCCCCTGCTCGTCGATGATGATCCGATGGCCATAGATAAGGTCGATCTCGGGATGGTCGCGGAAGAAGCCCGCAACAAAGGCGAGCGTTCCGGGCAGCAGGAGATCGTCGCTGTTGACCCAGCCCATGATCTCGCCGCTCACCCGCTCGAAGCCCTTGTTGATGGCCTCGGCCTGACCGCGATCCGGTCCGCTCCACCAGTCGAGGCGATCGCCGTAGCTCGCCAGGATATCCTGCGTCCCATCGGCCGAGCCGCCGTCCATCACGACGTAGCGCAGCTTGGGGTAACCCTGGCCCAGCACGCTGTCGATCGTCGCGCGGATGAAGGCGCCTTGCTTGTAGGACGGGGTGACGAGGGCAAGCGTGGGCAGGCTCGCGGGATCCCCGGCGGGCGCGCTCGCCCCGCTGTCGGCGGCGACGGCGACAGCCCGCGGGGGATATTGGCGCAGCTGGTTCAGCCGCGGCCGCAGCACCCTCTTGGCCGTGCGATGAAGCGATCTCTCGAGCGCCGCCCAGGTCTCTCCCACCGAGATTTGGTACCGCAAATTTCAGGAAGGGGATACGGCCGTCACGCCAGTCCGACTGTCACGCTTGGCCGCGCAGCGTCATCGACCGATAGGCGCGGCCGACCTGAAAGACGAGCCCATCGCCGCCGATGTGATAGAGCGCGATCTTGATCCAGGCCTTGAACAGCGCCCCGGTAAGGACGACGGAAATCCCACCGACGTGGCGCTGGTAGAGACGGATCTGCTCCTTGACGCCGATCGGCGCCTGCAGCGTGGCGGTCGAGGCGCCGCCCACCCGCATCTTGGCCACGACGAGCCGCGGCACATGCAGCGGCTCGGCGGTCATCAGATGGCGGAGCAGGAAGTCGAAATCCGCGACGATCCTGAGGCTGGCATCGAAGCTGCCATACTCGGCGAACAGAGAGCGGTGGTGGAAGACGGCCTGATGGGGAAGGTTGTAGCGGCAGCTCCGGAATTCCACCGGCGCCCAGGGCCTGTCCATGAGGCGCAGGACATGGCCGTCGTGGTCGACGAAGGCGACCTGGCCGTAGACCACCCGATGCTCGGGGAAGGCCGTCTCGAGATGAAGCGCCATGCGCGCCAGCACGGTGGGGCTTGCGATCGTGTCGTCGGCCCCGAGAAAGAGCAGCCAATCCCCCTTGGCCATGGCCACGGCCTTGTTCCAGGCGTCGGCGATGCCGCCGTCGGGCTCGGAGATCCAGGTCAGCATGCCGCCCATGCGCTCGCGCGACTTTTCCAGGCTCTCCAAGGTTCCGTCTTTGGAGCCGCCGTCGGCGACGATCACCTCCACCGCCGGATAGCCGCATTCAGCGATGCTGTTGAGGCAGCGTCCGATCATGGGGCCGGCATCGAGCGACGCCACGATGATCGAGATTCGCGGCAGGCTGTCCGCCGCCCTGCCGTCGCCGGGCATGGGTGTCCGGGAGACCTTGGTCATGACCGGCAGACCGAGCATGTTCTAAACCGCCGCTGCGAAACGCCCCGAAACATTGCCATGCGGATATTTTACCTTGAAAGAGCGGGAGAAAGTCCAGCGGAGATCGAATTCGCGACCGATAGAGATCGATCCGCGTCAATATTGTGTTAATGCAGAATCCGTGGGCTCGGGTCCCCCGATCTTTTCTCCGCGTCGTCAAGGGCGATTCTCAATTTATAGTCTCTATGATCGCGCGGGTCTTGCGGGGCCTTGTCTCGGCCCGTCCGCGGGGCTCCGTGCCAGGCTGGCGACCTCCAGCAAGGCGCGCTCGGCGATGGCATCCTTCGGCTGGGCATTGGTCTTGATCCGGGCCTCCGCCTGGATCAGGCGATCGAGGGCCTCGGTCAGCCGCGCCGCGGGCCACAGCCGGATCTGCGCCAAAAAGCGCGGCTCCACCTTGTAGAAGACCGGCGGCCGCAGCGCCCGCAGCGCGGCCCCGGCATCCGGGGCGCTCGCGACCTGATGCAGGCGCAGCAGATGGCGGCCCGCGGCCCGCAGGATGGCGATCGCATCGCTGCCTTCCTCCAGGGCCCGGGCATAGGCACGGTCCAGCGCCGCGCGATCCCCATCGGCCAGCGCCAGGGCCAGGTCGTCCAAGGTCAAGGCGGAGCTGTCGCCGACGACCATGGCGGCATCGGCCAGGGTCAGCCGCTTCGCCCCGGGCCCGAGATAGAGCGCCAGCTTCTCCAGCTCCTGCCGGGTAACGCCCCGGTCGCCGCCCAGACGCGACATGAGGAAGTCCAGCGCGTCGCGGTCGGCCGTCAGGCCCTGAGACTTCAGCCAGTCGGCGATCACCTGCTGCAGGGCGGCTTCGTCGTCAAGATAGCAGGCAATGGCAGCCGCCTGCGGCACGCGCTCGAACAGCCCGCGCAAGCTGGAGCGTGGGCCCAGCTCGCCCGCCTCCAGGACAAGAAAGGCGGCCGGCGTGGTTTCCGCCAGAAGCTCGGCCAGCGCCTGGGTCAACCCGTCGCCGGCCTCGCGCAGCCTGAGGACGCGCCGGCCGCCGGTCAGCGATAGGGCCGCGGCTTCGTCGGCAAGCCGGACAGGATCTTCCTTCAGCTGCGCCGGGGTCAGCTCGGCGACCCGGAAGGGATCTCGGACATCGCCGGCCAGCCGGGTGATGAGCTCGACCGCCCGTTCCCGCACCAGCCCCTGGTCGGGGCCATAGAAGAGGACGGCGGCGACGCTGGCCTCGGCCGTCCGCAGGAAGCGCCCGAGATCCCGCGGCGCGACCTTCATCAGGGGGTGGTCGTGGCCGGCTGCGGCGCAGCGACTTGCGGTTGGGACAGATATGTGGCGAGCCGGTTGGCGATGTCGTCCGCCAGGCTCTGGGCGCCCCGCCGCTTGGCGTCGTCGGCCGAGACGACGGAGGCATAGGGGTCGTTCAGCAGGTCATAGGAGGTGGTGTTGCGCGACTCGCCGTGGAAGATGACGACGCCCGGCGCGTCGCGCCTGTACAGGCTGAAATCGGCATAGAGGGTGAGATCGATGCGCGCCGCCGTCTGGTTGGGGTTGACCAGCGACTGGGCGCCGCTCTGGCGCAGCGTCACGATGAGGTCATAGGTCGGATTCTGGGGAACGCCCTGAGGGTTCATGCGGTCACGCAGCGTGTTGTAGAGCTGCTGGCCGACCCGATCGGCAATGGGGTTGATGTGGGTCTGGGCCATTTGCTGCGCGGCACTGCCCGCAGGCCCCGTCGTATTGGTGTGCCCGTAGAGCGGCTCCCAGCCGCAGCCGGCCAGCGGCGCCGTCAGCGCCACCAAAGCGAGGATGGCGAGCGCGGCGGGCCCCCGGCCGCTCGAACCTATCGCGGCGCTAGACGACCACATTGATGATCCTGTTCGGCACCACGATCACCTTGCGCGGGGCCTTGCCCGCCATGGCCCGCTGCACATGCTCGTTCGCCAGCGCCGCCTGTTCGGCGGCCTCGCGCGCGCTGTCGCGGGGCAGCTCGATCGTCGCCCGGAGCTTGCCGTTGACCTGCACGGCGATGGTCACCGAATCGTCGACGATCAGCTTCGCATCGGCCTCGGGCCAGGGCTGATCGGCGAGTAGCTCGTCATGGCCGAGGCGCTGCCACAGCTCCTCGGCCAGATGGGGCATCATCGGCGCCAGGAGACGGACCAGCGTTTCCAATGTCTCCCGACGCGCGGTCGGATTGGCACCGGACGCCAGCTCGTCGATCGAATTGGCGAGCTCATAGATTCGCGCCACCGCCCGGTTGAAGCGGAAGCGCTCGATATCCTCGGTTACCCCGGCGATGGTCTTGTGGGTCGCGCGGCTGAGCCGCATCGAGGCGTCGTCGCCATTGACGCCGGTCCATTCCGCCGGCGCCGCGCCCAGCGCCTCGAGGCCGGCTTCGACCAGGCGCCACAGCCGCTGGGTGAAGCGCCAGGCGCCTTCCACCCCCGCCTCGGTCCATTCCAGATCGCGCTCCGGCGGGCTGTCGGAGAGCATGAACCAGCGCGCCGTATCGGCGCCGTAGGTCTCGATGATCTGGGTCGGGTCGACGACGTTCTTCTTCGACTTGCTCATCTTCTCGGAGCGGCCGACCTCGACCGGCCCGCCGTCGATGGTGCTCGCCAACCTGCCGTCCGGACCCTTGGTCACCTGCTCGGGCAGCAGCCAGTTGCCCTCGCCGTCGCGATAGGTCTCGTGGCAGACCATGCCCTGGGTGAAGAGGCCGGCAAAGGGCTCGTCGAACTCCAGCAGGCCGATCCGCTTCATGGCGCGGGTGAAGAAGCGCGAATAGAGCAGATGCAGGATCGCGTGCTCGACCCCGCCGACATATTGATCGACCGGCAGCCAATAGCGCGCCGCTTCGGCGGCGACCGGCTGGTCGCTGCGCGGCGAGCAATAGCGGGCGAAATACCAGGAGGAATCGACGAAGGTGTCGAAGGTGTCGGTCTCGCGCCGCCCGG
>DATHQQ010000199.1:0-2040 GCA_035482595.1 Verrucomicrobiia bacterium | reverse complement strand
CTTCGTCGGAAGCTTCATCGCCACCTTGGTGATACGCCTGCCCCAGGGCGCGCCGGTGCTCTGGGCGCGTTCGGCCTGCGATCATTGCGCCACCGTGCTGCGGCCGCTGGAGCTCGTCCCGATCCTCAGCTGGGCGGCCCTGGGCGGGCGCTGCCGCCATTGCCGCCAGCCCATCGGGTGGATCCATCCGGCCTGCGAGCTGGGCGCCGTCGTTCTGGTCCTCTGGGCGATCCTGGCCGTGCCGGGCGAGCTCGTTCCGGCGACGGCGGTCCTGGGCTGGGGCCTTTTCGCCGTCGCCCTGATCGATCAGCGCCATTTCATCATCCCCAACGTCCTGTCGCTTCCCCTGGGCCTCCTGGGATTGCTCCTGCCGCTCGCCTGGGACCCGCCCTCCATCGGCGAGCACGCCGCCGGCGCCCTGCTGGGTTATGTGCTGCTCCGCGGAATCGGCCTGGTCTATCGGCTGATCCGGGGCCGCAGCGGCATCGGCGAGGGCGATGCCCGGCTTCTGGCGGCCATCGGCGCCTGGGTCGCGTGGGAGGGGCTGCCGACGGTCCTGCTCTATGCCAGCGCGGCGGGGCTCGTTCATGCTACGATGGCGCGCATCGGGGGCCGTGAGATCCGGGGCACGAGCCGCCTGCCTTTCGGTCCCCATCTTTGCCTCGGCGCCTGGCTGGTGTGGCTCTATGGGCCGCTGACGCTCGGATAGGCTAAGAACGGATCGAGGGAAGCCAAGAGGGAGAGAATGGACGCCCCGCTACGCCTGATACCCGCCGACACCGCCACCCCTCAGCCCGTCCGGGCTTCGGTCGAGAGCCGGCTCGCCGGCTATCTCATGGAGCGCGGCAAGCTGGACGAGAGGGGGCTGCAGCGGGCGCGCCGGGCGTCGGCGTCGTCCGACGGACGCCTCGCCGACATCCTGGCCCAGCTCGGCATCGTCTCGGAGCGCGATCTGGCGGAGGCGACCGCCGAGATCACAGGCCTGCCGCTGCTGTCGCGGGAGGAATTGCCCCAGGAGGCCGTGCTCATCGATCGCCTCAGCGCCCGCTTCATGCGCGAGGCGGTGATCCTGCCCATCGAGGCGAACGAGACCGAGGTCGTCGTCGCCATGGCCAATCCCGACGACCGCTTCGCCATCGAGGCGGTCGCGCTTGCGTCGGGCCGGCGGGTCGTGGTCAAGGTCGCCATCCCTTCGGAGCTGCAGGCGGCGATCGCGCGGCTGCGCACCGACCCCCGCGCGCCCGGCGCCGCGGCCGAGGACCGGACGGATGCCGAGGCCTCCTCCGAAGTGGACATCGACCGCCTGCGCGATCTGGCCAGCGAGGCGCCGGTGGTGCGCTTCGTCGACCAGCTGATCTCCGGTGCGGTGGCCGAGCATGCCTCCGATATCCATATCGAGCCCTTCGAGGACAATCTGCGGGTCCGCTACCGTCTCGACGGCCGGCTGCAGGAGGTCGAGGCGCTGCCCGCCACCGACCGCCTCGCCGTGACCTCGCGCATCAAGATCATGGCAGGGCTCAACATCGCCGAGCGCCGTCAGCCTCAGGACGGGCGCATCCGCACCGCCGTCGATGGCGGGACCCTGGACATCCGCGTGGCGACGGTGCCGACCCTGCACGGCGAAAGCCTGGTCCTGCGGCTCCTGCATCGCGACCGCACGGCGCTGGAGCTGCCGAAGCTCGGCTTCGGGGGCACGGGTCTGGAGCGCCTGCAGCGCGCGCTCGACCGGCCCCATGGGCTGCTGCTGGTCACCGGCCCGACCGGCAGCGGCAAGACCACGACCCTCTATGCCGCCCTCAGCCAGCTGAACCATATCGATCGCAAGATCCTGACCGTCGAGGATCCCATCGAATACCAGCTGCCCGGCGTCAATCAGACCCAGGTCAATCCGAAATTCGGCCTGACCTTCGCCCATGTGCTGCGCTCCTTCCTGCGCCATGACCCGGACATCATCATGGTCGGCGAAATCCGCGATGCCGAGACGGCGGAGATCGCCGTCCATGCGGCACTGACCGGCCATCTCGTGCTGGCGACCCTGCA
>DATHQQ010000198.1:0-2715 GCA_035482595.1 Verrucomicrobiia bacterium | reverse complement strand
CTGGCTGCCGCTCCGGAAGAGCTTCATCAGATCGTCGGTGAGCTTGAATTCCGAGACGCAAGATTGAGCCGTGCAGACCTGGATATTGGCCTTGTAGATCTGGCTCTGATCGACCTGGAACGTAACCCCCCGCTGCAGGTTTGCGATCGCGGGAAGGGTCAGAACCAGCATCGGCGTCTTGTCGGGGCCCTGATAGCGGGCCGTGGCGATAAGCAGCGCCTTGGAGGGGTCATCCTGAACCCGGACCCGATGATAGATGCGGCAATAGGGCACTGGCGCCGTCGTATCGCCCTGCGCCTGGGGCGCCATCCGGCAGATCATGGTCCAGGATTTGAAAACGGTATCGGGTGGCATCGTCGAATCCGCGCGCGCCGTCCCCGGGGCCGCCCCCAGGGCGCCCAGCGAGAGCATCGCCGCCAGGCCCAGTCCGAGGACCCGTCGGGCGTTTCGCTGGGCGAAACTCAAGGTCTTCACGCCATTATTTCCTGCACCAAGCATCATCAGCATCATCCCTTTTCCTTGGCTCGCCGACCGAGCGGCGCGCAGTCTGTCGAGCCCCAGGCCGAGTTGCAAGTCTCAGCGCGACATCGCCATAATCGCCACATGGCGGCGCCAGCCGCCCCGGCCGGGGACTCCTAGCATGAATCCCGGCAGGATCGAGACGGGGACGACAAGCGAGGGAGGCCCATGTTCCAGATCGACCCCCGCCGGCGCGAGCTGGCGGCCGAGTTCAAGGCGAGCCCCTTCGGTCCCCATAGCGGCGATCTGCAGCAGGTCCTGAACCTGATGCGCGCCCAGCCGCTGCCGGGGCGCTACATCCTGGTCACCCTGACGCCCCATCGCGAATGGGCCCTTGCCCGGCTTGGCCCCGCCCGCAGCGGCCAGGTCGAGCTGGTGGAAGGGGTGCGCTACCGGAGCCCCGAACAGGCCGAATGGGATATCTTCAAGCGCCGCTGGCGGGAGCTGACCGGCGAAACCCTCGATATCGAATAGGACGCCGAACCCCGCCATGAGCCGTACGATCCTCGGTTATGCCGACCGCTTCTCCGTGGCACCCGGCGAGAAGATCGCCTTCAAGGCGAGCTGCCACGGCCATGCCCATTACCATCTGGAGATCGTCCGCCTGATCAGCGCCGATCTGAACCCGGAGGGTCCGGGCTTCCGCGAGGAGGTGGTGCCGAGCGGCATCGCCGGCAACTATCCGGGGCGGCGGCAGGAGATCGCCGCCGGCTCTTATGCCGTCGTGCGAGATTCGCCGGCCCTCCGCGGGCTTTCGGGCTTTTCGCTTGCCGCCATGATCTGGCCGACGACGCCCGCCAGGGGCTTGCAGATTCTCATCGACCGCCGCTCCCGCAGCGGCGGGTTCGCGCTTGCCCTGGACGCCGGCGGCAGCCTGGCGCTGATCCTCGAGGATGGGGCCGGCGGCCACACCGAGATCTCGACCGGCCGGCCGCTGCTCGCCCGCGAATGGTATTTCGTCGGCGCCGCCTTCGATCCGGACCGCCGCCGCGTCCTGCTGATCCAGGAGCCGCAGAAGGCCTATGCCCGCGACGAGAGCCCGGCCCAGCGCGAGGTCATCGCCGAGGTGGCGCCGGGCGATGCCGCGGCCCCCCTGACCTTCGCCGCCCGCCTCGATCCCGCTGCGGCGGGCGCCAAGACCTCGGCGCATTTCAACGGCAAGATCGACAGCCCCCGTCTCTATCGCCGCGCTCTGCCCGCCGCTTTGCTGCGGCTCACCATCGCTCAGCCGGCGGCGCCCGCCTATGGTGCCGATCTGGTCGGGGCCTGGGACTTCGCCCTCGACATGTCGAGCGATCGCATCGGCGACCGGTCCCCCAATCGGCTCGACGGCCGGCTGGTCAATCTGCCCACCCGGGCCATGAAGGGGTGGAACTGGGACGCCAGCGAGCTCGATTGGCGCCGCGCGCCGGCGCAATACGGCGCGATCCACTTCCACGATGACGATCTCTACGATGCCGGCTGGCAGACGGATGTCGTCTTCGAGGTGCCGGGCCATCTGCGCAGCGGCCTCTATGCCGCCCGGCTCCAGGACGGGGACGAGGTCGAGCGGATTCCCTTCTTCGTCCTGCCCCCGCGCGGCACGGCGACGGCGGATACGCTGTTCCTGATTCCGACCGCAAGCTACATGGCCTATGCCAATGAGAGGCTGGGCTATGACAGCGATCTGGCCGAGGTCGCCAGCGGTCATGTGCCCGGCATGGGGCGCGAGGACCTCTTCCTCGCCACCCATCGCGAATACGGCTATTCCTTCTACGAGACCCATAGCGATGGCAGCGGCGTCTCGGTCTCCTCGCGCCTCCGGCCCATCCTCAACATGCGGCCCGGCCATACCTCGAGCTGGATCGGTGCCGCTGGTGCGGGTCCCTGGCAATACAGCGCCGATCTCCATATCAGCGCCTGGCTCGAGGCGGAGGGCCATCGCTTCGATGTGGCGACGGACGAGGAGCTGCACGCGGAGGGGCTGGCGCTGCTGCAGCGCTACCGGGTGGTCATCACCGGGACCCACCCGGAATACTACTCGACCGAGATGTCGGATGCGGTGCAGGCCTATCTCGATCGCGGCAGCCGGCTCATGTATCTCGGCGCCAACGGCTTCTACTGGCGGATCGCCTTCCATCCGGAGCTTCCCGGCGTCATCGAGCTCCGCCGCGTCGAGGACGGGGTGCGCGACTGGTCCGGAGAGCCCGGCGAATA
>DATHQQ010000197.1:0-5403 GCA_035482595.1 Verrucomicrobiia bacterium | reverse complement strand
CGGCTTCATCGCCATGGCGCTCTCCTGCAATCCCTCGCTCCTCATCGCCGACGAGCCGACGACCGCCCTGGATGTGACGGTCCAGGCCCAGATCCTGGAGCTGCTGAAGAAGCTCCGTCGCGATTTCGGCTCCTCCATCGTGCTCATCACCCATGACCTCGGCGTCGTCGCCGAGATCGCCGACCGGGTCATGGTCATGTATGCCGGCCGGATCGTGGAGCGGGGCACGACCCGCGATATCTTCACCCAGCCCTGGCATCCCTATACCTGGGGCCTGCATGATTCGATCCCGCCGCTGGACGGCCCGCGGCCCCGGCGCCTGCCCTCCATCCCGGGCAGCCCGCCCTCGCTCTCGAACCTGCCCCCGGGCTGCGCCTTCGGCCCCCGCTGCCGATTCCGGTTCGTCAAATGCAGCGAGCAGCCGCCGCTGGAAGGCGAGGGCGGCCATGAGGCCGCCTGCCATCTCTCCATGGAAGAACGCGCGCGCCAGCATGCCGCCCGCAGCCTGCGGCAGGCCTCATGAGCCCTCGCGCCGCCAATGATCCACCCGCCGAGCTGCCGACGCGCCCGCTGCTGAAGGCCATCGACGTGAAGAAGCATTTCCGGGTCGGCCGCAGCGTCATCCCGGGGCAGCAGAAGACGGTCTATGCCGTGGACGGCGTCTCCCTCGAGGTCTGGCCCGGCGAGACCCTGGGCCTGGTCGGGGAATCCGGCTGCGGCAAATCCACCCTCGGGCGATGCCTGATGCGCCTCTACGAGATCACGGACGGCCAGATCCTCCTGGACGGCGCCGATATTTCGCATCTGAACGCCCGCCAGCTCCGGCCGCACCGGCGCCAGATGCAGATGGTGTTCCAGGATCCCTATGCCTCCCTCAACCCGCGCCGGCGGATCGGCGATCTGGTCGCCGAGCCCATGCGCATCCATGGCCGCCTCGGCCGGGCCGAGATCGACCGGCGCCTGAAGGAGTTGATGGGGCTGGTGGGCCTGCATCCCGATCATCTGAACCGCTTCCCCCACGAGTTCTCCGGCGGCCAGCGCCAGCGCATCGGCGTCGCCCGCGCCTTGGCGCTGGAGCCGAAGCTGATCGTCGCCGACGAGCCGGTCTCGGCCCTCGATGTCTCGATCCAGGCCCAGATCGTCAATCTCCTGGCCGATCTGCAGGAGCGCCTGGCGCTGACCTATATCTTCATCGCCCATGATCTGAGCGTGGTGCGCCAGGTCTCCAGCCGCATCGCCGTCATGTATCTGGGGGCCATCGTCGAGACGGGGTCCACGGATCTGGTCTATGGCAGCCCGGCCCATCCCTATACCGAGGCCCTGATCTCCGCCGTGCCGGTGCCCGAGCTCGACCGGCCGGTGAAGCGCGAGCGCATCGTGCTCACCGGCGATGTGCCGAGCCCGATGAATCCGCCGGAAGGTTGCCGCTTCAACCCGCGCTGCCGCTATGCCACCGAGCGCTGCCGGGCGGAGCGGCCGATCCTGCGCGCGCTTCCCGACGGCCGCCAGGTTGCCTGCCACTATCCCCTCGCCGGCGAGGCGAAGCCCGCGGCTGCCTGAACTCGCGGTGGCAAGAGCCTCAGTGGAAACAAGCGCACCGATTCGGTAGGGATGGCGGATGGATAAGGATGGCGAGTCGTCGCCGATGGCGGAGCGGGTTCGGGTGCGCGAGGTGCGCGTGCTGTCGGACGACTGGTACCTCCTGAAGAAGACGACCCTGGACTACAAGCGCAGGGACGGCAGCTGGCAGACCCTCAGCCGCGAGACCTATGACCGGGGCAATGGCGCCGCCATCCTGCTCTACGACCCTGCGCGCGGGACGGTGCTGCTCATCCGCCAGTTCCGCTATCCGGCCTTCGTCAACGGCCATCCCGAGCCGCTGATCGAGGTTCCGGCGGGGCTCCTGGACGAGCTCAGCCCCGAGGAAGCCATTCGCCGCGAGGCGGAGGAGGAGGCGGGTTGCCATGTTGCCCAGCCTCGGCGCGTCTTCGACGCCTTCATGAGCCCCGGCTCGGTGACGGAGCGACTGGCCTTCTTCGTCGCCGAATACAGCGCCGCGACCCGCATCGCCGATGGTGGCGGACTGGCAGCGGAGGGCGAGGACATCGAGGTCCTCGAGCGCAGCCTGGATGAGGCCCTGGCCATGGTGACCCGCAGTGAGATCGTCGACGGCAAGACGATCCTGCTGCTGCAATATGCCAAACTGCATGGGCTGCTCGGCGGCTAGGAGTTCGACCAGACTTTCTGCGCGAGAGGGTAAAGCGCCGCACCGTTCACTTCCGTCATTCCCGCGAAAGCGGGAATCCAGGGCGACAAGCGAGGCGACGGCCCTGGATTCCCGCTTTCGCGGGAATGACGAGAGAAAGAAGGACCGAATCCCAAGGATTCCCTCCGATCGAAGACCGCTCTAGGCTGGGGTGACATGGGAG
Organism: Verrucomicrobiia bacterium; assembly: GCA_035482595.1. GTDB lineage: Bacteria > Pseudomonadota > Alphaproteobacteria > Dongiales > Dongiaceae > DASXQK01. The sequence goes on along the minus strand of DATHQQ010000197.1, from coordinate 2,974 downwards.
CACCGACCGCCATGCAACCTTCCACAGCGACATCGACTTCGACCAAGCTCGCGAGCGAGACTCCGCCGGAAGCCCCGCTCCGCCCGGCCGCCACGGTCATGCGCCTGGCGCGCCTCGGCTCCTTCCATCCCACGCGCCTCAGCTTCGTGCGCTCGCTGGTCCGCCGGATGGGGCGCGAGCGCTGGGTCTTCCGCCAGCGGCACCACGATCTCGATGCCAGCGGCTTCGGGCGCATCGTCTATGAGATCGAGACGCTGGCGGGGCTTCTGACTTTCTGCGGCTTCTCCAACGCGCTGGCGCCGGAAGAGCGCACGGATCGGGTCATCGCCGAGAAATGGGACACTGCCTTCGCGCTTTCCGCCGGCCGCATCGACGAGGCCGCCATCGAACGCTTGAGCCGGGCGGCCCCGCGCCAGGAGGCGGCGCGCTACGGCGCTGACGAGCTGGTGCTGAGCCGCGCCAACCGCAGCGTGCGCCTCTTCGACAAGGTGAGCGCCGCGCTGGCCGCGGGCCGCCAGCCCAATCTCGCCGAGGTGGTCGAGGTCGGCTATCTCCTTCGCACCACCGCCGTCTACGGCAACGGCAAATTCGGCCTCGCCGATCTGCCGCGGCTCTGGCGGGACGGCATCTTCGCTTTGCCCTATGAGGCGGAGATGCTGATGGTCTACATGATCCGGCAGTTCAGCTTCGACCTGATCGAGCATATCGCGCGGATGCGCGATCCTGCCCGGGCCGTGCCGCTTTCACCCCTGACCCGCCGCGCGCTCGGCATCGGCAATGCCACGGGCCTCGGCATGGCGCCCTTCCTGGTCGGCCATCCCATGCTGCTCAACAATTGGATCCTGGCCCGCGAGCGGGCGCTGGCGCGGGTGCGCGCCGTGGCATCGGCGACGCCCGAGGCGGCCGCGCGCTTCCGCGCGCTGCTCGACCGCGCCATCGCCCATGTCCAGCAATGGAAGACCGATGACAGCGGGCAGGATGCGCGCATCGCCCGGCTGCGCGGGGAGCTGGCGGCGCTCAGCCAGCGCGGCAGCGCTCTCTTCGCAGGCTCTCGTCCCTGGGACCGGCTGGTGACGAAGATGGAGTCGGAGCAGAGCCTGGAATGCTCGGAGCTCGTCAACAGCCTCGTCATCGAGCTCTATCCCGAGCTGGTCGACGATCTCGAGCACGGCACGGGCTCGCCGGAGCGCGACCGGGTCGAGCCCGCCATGAATCTCGGCGAGCTCAAGGCGCTGATCGAGGCCAGCTATGGCTGGGCGCTGGGCGTCGACTACGAGGATCGCCGCCAGCGCCATCTCTTCTGGTACCGCTCGGCGGAGAAGGACGAGCCGCGCCTGGGCGAGCGCTTCAACGAGCCGGGGGCGGAGCGGGAGCTGCCGCTGGGCATCGGGCTGATGGCCGACGCGCTCCATCGCGAGCTGGCGGGCCTGCCGGCGAACGAGCTTCGCCGCAGCGTCGGGGAATTCCTCCTCGAGCGGCCCCGCTGGCGCGGCATCCTCCGCCGCATCCAAAGCCTGGCGCCGCTGCCCTATGCCGAGATCCGCGACAATCTCCTCGGCGAGTCCTGCCTGCCGGTCGATCTCCTCCGCTGCAAGCTCTCGATCTTCGGCGCCGGCAAATTCGATCCGAAATCCGACCGCTGGACCCGCATCACCCTCTATCAAGGCGCGCCGGTTATCGGGGAGCTTGCCGATCCGCAAGCCGACGACTGGGCCTTCCCGAGTTTTCCTGTCTCCCTTCCCCCTCGCCCCCCGACAGGGGGGAGAGGGCCGGGGTGAGGGGGCTGCATGGATTCGTTCAATGATCCCAGCATTTATCGCTGGAGAGGACCCCCTCACCCTGACCCTCTCCCCCTTTCAGGGGGAGAGGGGACTAAAATTAAAGGGGCGAGGGAAATAGAGGCAGTGGCGTAGCCCATGCGCGTCTCGCAATTCGAGATCTATCGCCTGGTGCAGCGCGCTCTCGAAGGCTCCGGCGCGCCCTATGGCGTGGATCGCGACGGCGCTCAGGCGGTCGCTTGGCTCGAATCCCGGGGCTTGCCGGGTCTGCGCCTGCTGCAGGAAGACTTGCCGCTTCTCGAAGGGCGCTTCACGGGGCTGACGCTGACGCGGAATACCGAGGGTATCGAGATCGACGCCACCGGCGTTTCGGCCATCGCCTATGGCAGCGCGGTCATCGATCTCGCCCGCGATGGGGCGACGCTCCGCATCCATCGCTGCCGCTCGCCGCTGTTCCTGCTGCCCGCCGCGGTGGCGGCGAGCGCAGCGCTCGAGTTCCGCTGGGGAGATATTCTCTGCGCCCATGGCGATGCCGGCGCGAGTCTATGGTTCGGCGCGGGCGAGGCCCTGCTGGATCCCACCCCATGCGAGGTCCAGATCCGCAGCCGGTCCGCGGCGATGAGCGCGCGGCCCTCGCTCGATCCCGCCGAGCTCGCGCGGCGCTACGAAATCTCCCTCGCCCAGGGCATCGAGGTCGATGACGCGCTCTGGCGCCGGATCGATGCCGTGGCCGCCTGCGTCCAGGTGCCGGCCAGCACCGAATCGCGTCTCAAGGGGGCGGGCGGCGGCGACGCGAACGCCTGAGGCGTCTACTCGGTGAGTCCGCGCTGGCGCCGGGCGGCGGTGAGGGTGTTCTGCAGCAGCACGGCGATGGTCATGGGGCCGACGCCGCCCGGGACGGGGGTGATGGCGCCGGCGACCTTCACCGCCTCGTCATAGGCCACATCGCCCACCAGCTTCGTCTTGCCGTCCCGCTCGATGCGGTTGATGCCGACATCGATCACCGTTGCGCCCGGCTGGATCCAATCGCCGCGGATCATCTCCGGCTTGCCGACGGCGGCGATCAGGATCTCGGCCCGGCGGCATTCCCCCGGCAAATCGCGGGTGCGGGAATGGGCGATGGTGACGGTGCAGCTCTCGCCCAGCAGGAGCTGGGCCATGGGCTTGCCGACGATATTGGAGCGCCCGACCACGAC
>DATHQQ010000196.1:0-3834 GCA_035482595.1 Verrucomicrobiia bacterium | reverse complement strand
TCGGATTCGGGCGATTGGGGCATGAAGAACGGCTGGATCTGGCGCATCCGTCCCGGCGGCTAGGCGGAGATCTGGGACCGCAGCGCCAATGGCTTCACCAACGGCATGTGCCTGTCCGCCGACGGAAAGGCGCTCTACGTCGTCGAATCCTCGCCGCCGCTCATCTCCCGGCTCAAGATCCGGGCCGACGGATCGGCGGGCGAGAGGACGGTCGTGGTCGAGCTGCCGCGCCAAGTCCCCGACGGCGTCGCCCTCGACCGGAACGGCGATCTCTATATCGCCATGTACAATCCGAACATCATCTATCGATACACAAGCGCGGGAGCGCTCATCACGCTCCATGACGATTGGGAGCAGCTCGCTCTCGTGGCGCCGACGAACATCGCCTTCGGGGGCCCCGATCTCTCCACATTGATCGTCGCCAGCCTCTGCGGATGGGCCGTCCATACCGCGCCCATGCCCGTACCCGGGCTGCCGCTGCGCTATCCCAAGCTATGAGAGAGACAGAGCCCAGGGTCCTGGCTCCGGCAAGAGGTGCTCGATGACTTCTTAGAAATTAGCGAGGTTTTGCCGATCAAGCCGCCATATCGCGTGTCGCGTGGCGGGACAGCCGGCTGGTTAGGCCCCTTCCTGCAGCAGATCGCGAAGAAATCGCTTCGTCCGATCGGCCTTGGGCGAATCGAAGAAATCGGCGGGCGATGCCTCCTCTATCACCTGCCCCTCCACCAGCAGCACCACCCGGTCGGCGACGTTCTTGGCGAACCAGAGTTCATGGGTCACCGCGACCATGGTCATTCCCTCAAGGGCAAGCTGGCGCATCACGCCCAGGACCTCGAAGACCAATTCACGATCGAGCGCCGAGGTGACCTCGTCGAACAGCATCACCTTGGGATCCATGGCCAAAGAGCGGGCGATGGCGAGGCGCTGCTGTTGCCCGCCGGAGAGCTGGCCCGGCTTCGCATTGAGCTTGTCCTGGAGCCCCATCTTCTGCAGTAGCGAGATTGCGCGGTCCTTGGCGGCCTGACGATCCAGCTTGCGCACCAGCCGCGGCGCCAGAGCGATGTTCTCCAGCGCCGTCAGATGGGGGAAGAGATTGAACTGCTGAAATACCATGCCGACCGAGCCGGGCTCGGCGCCGGTCTTGTCGATGCGCTTGCCCGCCATCAGGATCTCGCCCTCATCGGGCGTCTCCAGATGGCAGAGACAGCGCAGCAAGGTGCTCTTGCCTCCGCCGCTGGGCCCCACGACGACGAAGACCTCCCCGGGTCGCACATTGAGTGAAACCTTGCGCAGGACTTCGAGCGAGTCGAAGCGCTTGCTGATCTCTCGAACCTCGATCATGTAGTCTTGATCGGGCATCTCCGGACTCCCTGCCTCGTCCCATCGAGAGGCCGGCCGGCTGGCGCCATAGCGCAAGCCGGCCGGGCTTCGGTCTTGTCTCAGATCTGCCGGACTTAGTCCGGATAGCCGCCGCGCTGAAGCATCAGCTCACTGGTTGCCGGATCCCAGCCGATATCCTTCCGGTACAGCTCGAGATAGGTCCCGTTGTTGATCTGCTCCTGCAGCCAGGTATCGATCCAACGGGCGAAATCGAGGCTGCCCTTCGGCAAGGCGGGACCGCCCGGAAAGGCCTCCAGGAAAGGCTGAGTCGTCCCATCCCAGGCGACCTTCACGGCGCCGGGATGGGCCTTGAGGAAGGAAGCTGCCGAGACGCTGTCGGTCAGGAAGGCATCGGAGCGGTGCGACATGACCTGCAGAAAGCCGTCATTGTGGGATTTGTTCGCGGTCTCCTTGGCGGCTGGGAACATGGCCCTCTTGGCCTCCTGATCCACGGAGCCGACCTCGGTCGAGATCGTCTTGTCGGGGCTGTTCAGGCAGGCGATCGTGGCGCATGTCGAATCCCCCGGCAGAACGGCGGCGAGACCGACCGCCTCCCACGGCTTGGCGAAGTCGACGGCCAAAGCGCGCTTCGAGGTGATTGCCATCTGCGCCAGCACGACATCGAACTTGCCCGATTGCAGCCCTGGAATCAGCCCGTCCCAATCGCTGTCAATGAATTGGACCTCCACGCCGAGATCCTTCGCCATCTTACGGGCCATGTCCATCCAGAAGCCTTTGATCTCGCCCGTCTTCAGATCCTTCCACATCTCCGGCTCGTATTGCAGCCAGGAGCCTACCCGCAGCACGCCGGCCTTCTTGATTCCCTCGATCGTAACGCCATCGGCATGCGCGCCGCCGGCCGTGGCAAGTGAGGCCAGGCCGACGCAAGCCGCGAGAGCCATTGCCTTTATCGTCTTCATTTTACGCCTCCCTATGTTCGTCCTGTTTCACGGAGACTACCGCCGCGGGCGGGATTGCGGGCCGCGCCCTGTGGCGATCTCGAGCGATCGCAGTTCGGTTCTGCCGCGACAGGGATGACCGAACCTTTGTGCCGATTCCTGCGTCGGCATCCGCCTCTGTCCCGCACGTCACGTCGTCGATTCAGCGGCTGGTATTTTGGCGCGCGGCTCGTCGGACTGACTAATTGTATACATTCTTATTGCTGCGCCTGCAATCTTTCGCTAAGAGATCAAGGCGCGCAGGGAGCAGTGCTCGAGGCCGGGGAGAGAGCCGATGGACGATCACACGATCGAGCATGTCAGCGTCTACGTCGTCGGCCCCGAGACGGAGCGCTATACCTGGGCCTCCGACATGCACAGCCAGTACATGACCAACACGATCCTGCGGGCGCGCACGCGCAGTGGGCTCGAGGGCATCGCCGGGGTCGCCTCCTTCAGCGAATTCGGCTTCGACCGCGCGGTCGGCGAAACCCTTCGTCCTCTGCTGCCCCATCTCATCGGATCCTCGCCCGAGCGGCGGGAGGCCCTGTGGCACAAGCTTTATAATCGCGGCATTCCCATGGCTCCGCAGGCTCATTCGGCCGTCGACATCCTGATGTGGGACCTGGCCGCCAAGGCAGCGGGCCTCCCCCTCTACAAATATCTGGGGGCCAGCCGCGACAGCGTCCCCGCCTATGCGAGCACGCCGCTCTTCGACACGCCCGGCGAATATGTCGACCAGGTTCATCGTTTCGCCGATGAGGGCTTCGGCGCCGTCAAGTTCCATAGCTGGTGCGAATATGCGCGCGACATGGAGATGGTGCGGGCGGTGCATAAGGAATTCGGCACCGACCGGCTGAAGTTCATGCTCGACGTCGAGATGCGCTACGGGCGCGGCGATGCGCTGCGGGCGGCAAAGGAGCTCGAGGCGCTCGAGTACACCTGGTTCGAGGCGCCGCTTGTCGATTTCGACCTCGCGGGCTATCGCGAGCTGCGTAGGTATTCCTCGGTGCCCATCATCCCTGCCGGCAATTCGATCATCACGCCGCAGCTCATCGAGGTCGCCATCGACATGGGATGCTGGACCCAGGCCCGCGTCGATGCGACGGTGGCGGGCGGCATTACCCAGACGCTGAAGATCATGGGGCTGGCGGAAGCGCGCGGCATGACCGTGGAGCTGCAGAGCTGGGGCTATACGACGACCCAGGCGGCCAATCTGCATCTCATGCTCGCCCGGTCCAACTGCACCTTCTTCGAGCAGCCGGTCCCCTACCCCGCTTTCGAATACGGCTTTACCAATCCCATCCGACCCGGCCGGGACGGCCATGTCGGGGTGTCTGAGCTGCCGGGGCTGGGCGTGGACGTCGACTGGCCTGCCATCGAGGCGGCGACGATCCTGAAATTCGAGGAAGCCGGCCGGAGCTAGCGCAGGCGATCCGGCACAGAAGGGGGCTGGCGGGATGTATCATTTCGACTGGTCGGTGGTCAGCGACTACTTCCCCGCCATGATGCTGGG
>DATHQQ010000195.1:0-2728 GCA_035482595.1 Verrucomicrobiia bacterium | reverse complement strand
GCGCCGCCGTAGAGCTTGATGATGTCCATGGTCGCCATGGCGAGCCCGGCGCCGTTCACCATGCAGCCGATATTGCCGTCGAGCTTGATGTAGTTGAGGCCGTGCTTGGCGGCCTCGAGCTCGGCCGGCTCCTCCTCGGATTCGTCGCGCAGCTCCTCCACCTCCTTGTGGCGGAAGAGGGCGTTGTCGTCGAAGTTCATCTTGGCGTCGAGCGCCATCACCTCGCCCGCCTTGGTGACGACCAAAGGATTGATCTCGACGATGGAGGCGTCGAGCTCGATGAAGGCGCGATACATGGCGGCGATGAATTTCAGCGCGGGCGAGATCTGGTCGCCCTCGAGCCCCAGCCCGTAGACGATGCGCCGGGCATGATAGGGCATCAGCCCGGTGGCCGGATCGATGGTCACCTTGATGATCTTCTCCGGCGTGTCGCGGGCGACATTCTCGATCTCCATGCCGCCCTCGGTCGAGGCCATGACGACCACCCGGGAGGCGCTGCGATCCACCAGCATGCCGAGATAGAGCTCGCGGTCGATGTCGACACCGGACTCGACGTAGACCCGGTTGACTTCCTTGCCCTGGGGACCGGTCTGATGGGTCACCAGCCGATGGCCGAGCATCCCGGCCGCCGCGGCCTCCGCCTCCGCCGGGCTGCGGGCGAGCTTGACGCCCCCCGCCTTGCCCCGGCCGCCGGCATGGATCTGGGCCTTGACCGCCCAGATCGATCCCCCCAGCGTCTCGGCCGCTTCCCGGGCCTCGGCCGGCGTATAGGCGACCGCACCCCGGGGCACCGCGACACCGAACTTACCCATCAGGCCCTTGGCCTGATACTCGTGAATATTCATCCGCTCTTTTTCATCGATGCAGGCAATGGCCTGAAAGCGCCATGCCGCAGTGCAACAGGGCCGGTAATCTAGCGCCAAACTTTTGCAGGAACAATCGCGCGGGCGGGGCTGGCGGTGAAATTTTCCGGCGGGAAGGCCCGGCTCGGGGGGATCTGCAGCGCCCTCAAGCTTCGGGGGGCGGCTCAAGGGAGCCGCCCCCCGAGAGACATAGTATCCGGGGCGGCGCCAGAGGCTCCGCACCCGGATACTTAACGTCAGGCTAAGTCAGCTACTACGCCTTCTTGGCCTTCTTTTTCGCCGCCTTCTTCGCCTTCTTCGGCGCGGCTTTCTTGGCGGGCTTCTTTGCCGCCAGCTTGGCGGTCTTACGGGTCGTCTTCTTCATAACTTGTCTCCTCTCTGAATTTTCCTCATCGCATCGATGAGGCCCCGAACGGCCGAGACCGATTTGTCGAACATGGCCTTCTCTGCCATGTCCAACGCAATCTCGACCACTCTCTCCACGCCTTCGGCACCGATAATCACCGGCACCCCAACGTAGAGCTCTTTGACCCCGTACTGGCCGTCCAACCAGGCGGCGCAGGGCAGCACGCGCTTCTTGTCCTTGAGATAGCTCTCGGCCATCAGGACGGCAGCAGCTGCCGGGGCGTAATATGCGGACCCCGTCTTCAGCAGCGCGACGATCTCGCCACCGCCGTTGCGCGTGCGGTGGATGATCTTGTCGAGCCGCTCTTGCGTGGTCCAACCCATCTTGACCAGATCCGGCAAGGGCACGCCGGCCACGGTCGAATGACGCAGCATGGGGACCATGTCGTCCCCATGTCCGCCGAGCACGAAGGCGGTCACATCCTCGACCGATACCTTCAGCTCCTCGGCGAGGAAATATCGGAAGCGCGCGCTGTCGAGCACGCCCGCCATGCCGACGACGCGATGGTGGGGAAGCCCGCAGGCTTCGCGCATGACCCAGACCATGGCGTCGAGAGGATTGGTGATGACGATGACGAAGGCACCGGGGCAATACTTCTTGATCGCCTCGCCCACCGTGGCGACGACTTTGTAATTGGCGATGAGCAGATCGTCGCGGCTCATGCCGGCCTTGCGGGGAAATCCGGCGGTGACGATGACGACATCCGCGCCGGCGATGGCGGCGTAGTCGTTCGACCCGACATAGGAGGCATCGAAGCCCTCGATCGGCGCGCTCTCCGCAAGATCCAATGCCTTGCCTTGCGGAACGCCCTCGACGACATCGCAGAGCACGACATCACCGAGTTCCTTCAGACCGATCAGCAGCGCCAGCGTCCCTCCGATATGGCCGGCACCGACGAGAGCAATCTTCTTTCGAGCCATTCGTCCCTTCCCCAAAGTGTCTCGCCGACACTAGGTATAGTGTTAATACGCTTTTTGTTCCCCAAGAGCAAGTAGCCAGAGACAGGAAATTTCGCGGTTCACCCTCGGTGCTCCTGTTCCAGGTACTCGGCGGATTGCATCTCGATCAGCCGCGAGGCCGCCCGGCGGAAATCGAAAGCCCCCTCGCCCCCGGGATAGAGCCGGTCGGGCAGATCCTCGGCGGCCATGACGAGATGGCAGTGATGCTCGTAGAGCTCGTCGATCAGCAGCATGAAGCGCCGCGCCTCGTTGCCCTGGTCGGCCGAGAGCCGCGGCACGCCGTCGAGGATGAGCGTGTGGAAATGCCTGGCAATGGCCAGGAAGTCGGCAGGGCCCAACGGCGCGCGGCAGAGCTCGTCGAAGCTGGCAAAAGCGACGCCCTTGGCCGTCCGCGCCAGCTCGAGGCTACGGCCCTGAAGCGCCAGCACCGTCGGCACCGGCACTGCCGAATCGGTCAGCCGCGCGAAGGCCGCATCGAGCGCCGCGGTCGCTTCAGCACC
>DATHQQ010000194.1:0-6223 GCA_035482595.1 Verrucomicrobiia bacterium | reverse complement strand
GCCGCGGCGGCGTCGGCCGCACTCCAGCCCTTGGGAATTCCGCGGCGATAGCTCTGCCGCAGCTCCTGGAACAGCGCATCGTCGGGGGCGTCCATCAAGGGGCGGAGTGCCACCCATTCGGCGTCGGAGGTCAGCAGCCGCTGCTTCGCCTCGAAGGAGGCATCGAGGAAATCGCGGATCAGCTCGCGATGGGCCTTGGCCCAGGACTCATGGAAGACCCAGCCCAGCAGGGGCGGCGGCTGCTCGATGCCGAGCGCGGGCAGAATGCCCGTGATGGGCAGGATCTCATGGAAGCCCGCCACCTTGAGGCGGGCATTGAACTGCCAGAAATTGGCGACGGCATCGAGCTTCCGGTCGAGGGCCAGGCGGTTCAGCAACGGCGGCGCCCCGAAATTGGCGTCCACCGCCTTGGCGAGATCGATCTTCGCCGACTTCATGGCGTAGGCGCGCAGCAGCACCCAGCTCTTGTCCGTCGGGCCGCCGCCGATCCCAACCTTCTTTCCCGGCAGGTCGCCGATCGTCGCGATCGCGGAGCCCGGCGGCACCATGACGCCGCCGACCGCCAGGGAATGGGCGACGAAGGTCGGGTCGCCCCCCTGCCAGCGCTGATGGGAGACCCAGAACCAGTCGGTCACGATCAGGTCGACGCTTCCGGAGAGAAGCGCCAGGCTCGCCGCATCCTTGTCGGCAAGCCGCAGCGTGGTCAGGCGGAAGCCATGGCTTTGGTCGAGCTTGTTGCGCCGGATGACGTCCAGCTCCCAGTCGACGCTGCCGAAGGAGAGCACGCCGACGCGAACCTCCGGCAGATCGGCGAAAGCGGGACCGGCGCCGGCCAAGGCGAGCCAAAGCCCGAGCGCGAGGGCAAGGAAGATGCCCCGGCGCCGGCGGCTCGGCTCAGGGCAGGGGCTGGCCCTGCGCATCCAGCAAAGGAATGCCATAGTCCTTCAGGATCGCCACGATCTTGTCGCTATTGTCCTTGATCAACTTGTCGACCTGCCGCTTCCACTCGATCTCGTTCGGCCGCACGCCCATGGTGATGTAGAAATCCATGCGCGCGTCCTTCGCCTCCTTGACCAAGGGGGTGACGGTCAGCTGATCGCCATAGGTCTTGGCGTAATAGCCGGCGATCGGCCCCCAGAGCAGCGCGACATCGATCTCGCCCTTGGCGAGGTCCTCGATCATCAGCTTGCCCGGCGCGTCGAAACGTGTGTCCACCACCAGCTGATAGGGCCGGACATTGCCCATCAGACCCTGGGCGGCGATCACATCGGCCGGCGGCGTGCCGGCGGTGAGGCCGATCTTGAGCTTCTTCAGCCGTGGATCGTGCAGCTCCGTGATATCGAGATTGTCCTTCCGCCGGGTGGCGATGACATAGCTGGAGCGGTAGTAGGGGTTGGTGTTCAGCACCAGCTCCGCTCCCGAGGCGATCCCCATGACCAGATCGCAGCGCCGAGCGTTCAGCGTGTTCCTGAGGAAGCCGGTCGCGTCCGGATACCAGGTATATTTGACCGGGACCTTGAGCTCCTGGGCCAGCAGATCGGCGATCTTGTTCTCGAAGCCCTGCTGCTTGTGATTGGAGAAGGGCAGGCTGGCGGGATCGGAGCAGACGCGAAGCGTCGTGCGGTCGACCGCCTCGATGTGATCGGCGGCCATGACCCTGCCGCCAAGACTGAGAAGGAGGATGCCGGCGAGAGCCAACACCCTCCATCGGGCCGAGAGACCAGGGGACAAGCAGGATCTCATCCGAGGATCCTCCGCTCAGCTCGGACCCATGCAGGCGTTCTCCGCGTCGATCGCCGCTTGCGTCTTGGCCTCATGCTTTTCGGGTCGCCCGCGGCCCAGCTTGCCGTCGGCACGGGCGCGCAGATAGGTGTAGATGTCGTCGATGTAGCACATGACATTGGGATCCGTGCCCAGGGCCGGCATCACCAGAGTCTGGGCGGCATTCACGTCCTTCTTGCCGCTGGCGACGATCTCGACGAATTTCTCATAGGGAATGTGCTTCAGGGAATCGACCAGCCGCGGCCCGAAGGAGCTCCCCTCGCCGTCGAAGCCGTGGCAGGTTTCGCAGATCGAGTTGAACCGGCGATAGCCGTCATAGGTCGCCCAGTCCACGGTCCCGTCGGCGGAAATCTTGTAAGGCGTATCGGTATTCAGTGCCGGCGCATCCTCGGCGCGGCCCTCGAGCGCTACGCCGGCGCCGAGGCAAAGAGAGAGTGCAAGCGATACGGCGAACCACCGTCGATGGGACATCTGTGACCTCTTGAAAGCAAAGCGTCGTCTGGCACGGGTTTCTAGGGATGGAAAGGGGCTGGCGCCTGCGCGCCAGCCCCTTCCGTCACGTCAAGGACGCATTATTGCTCGACGGTGAAGACCGTCAATGCGCCACCGAGCTGGGTGTAAGACGACAGAGCCTTATAGGCGCCGACGGCACCCAGGCCTTCCTGATCGCCAGTCAATCCAGCCGCCATCCCGATCCCGGCCCATCCGCCGACACCGGAGAGCACGGCGATGTACTGCTTCCCGCCGTGGGTATAGGTGTTGACGTTGCCGATGATGCCCGAGGGCGTCTTGAACTTCCACAGCAACGCGCCGCTCTTGGCGTCGACTGCCTTCAGATAGCCGTCCAGCGTGCCGTAGAAGACAACGCCGCCGGCCGTCGACAGAGCACCGCTCCAGACCGAGAAGGTCTCAGGATCGGACCAGACGATCTTGCCCGTGGTGGGATCCCAGGCGATGAAATTGCCCAGGGTGTCGCCACCCGGTGCCGGATACATGCTGAGCGTCGCACCGACATAGGGCTGTCCCGCCTGATAGGCGACCTTGAACGGCTCGTAGTCCATGCAGACGTGGTTGGTCGGCACATAGACCAACCCGGTTTGCGGGCTGTAGCTCGAGGGCTGCTCGTCCTTGCTGCCGAGAGCCGCCGGGCAGATGCCCTTGGTATTGGTGTCCTGTCCGCCGGCTTCCGTCGAATAGGCCTTCACCCGGTCAGGCAGGCCAGTGGCGATATCCACCTTGGTGGCCCAGTTCACCGCTGGATCGAACTTTTCCGCCACCAGCAGCTTCCCGTTCGTGCGGTCGAGGGTATAGCCGAAGCCGTTACGATCGAAATGCGCCAGGAGCTTCCCGCTGGAGCCGGGCATGTCCTTGTCGATCAGGATCATCTCGTTGACGCCGTCATAGTCCCACTCGTCATGGGGCGTCATCTGATAGACCCACTTCGCCATGCCGGTGTCGGCGTCGCGAGCGAAGATCGTCATCGACCATTTGTTGTCGCCCGGGCGCTGGACGGGGTTCCAGGTGCTCGGGTTGCCGGTGCCGTAGTAGATCAGGTTGAGTTCCGGATCAAAGGACATCCAGCCCCAGGTGGTGCCGCCGCCGATCTTCCACTGGTCACCCTGCCAGGTGGAAATACCGGAGTCTTTACCGACCGGCTTGCCCAGCACCGTGGTCTTGTCGCCATCCATCAGCGTGTCAGCATCCGGCCCCATGGAATAGGCACGCCAGACCTGCTTGCCGCTGCCGACGTCATAGGCCGTCACATGGCCACGAACGCCGAACTCGCCGCCGCTGGTGCCGACGAGGACCATGTTCTTGACCACGAGCGGGGCCGAAGTACCGGTCTCGCCCTTGGTCGGATCGCCGTCCTTGATGCTCCAGACCACTTTGCCGCTCTTGGCGTCGAGAGCGACCAGGGTGGTATCGGCCTGGTGCAGGAAGATCTTGCCATCGGCATAGGCGACGCCACGGTTGACCGTGTCGCAGCACATGACCGGAATGACGTTCGGATCCTGCGTCGGCTGATACTTCCACAGAATTCGGCCGTCATTGTTGAGATCGAGGGCAAAGACCGTGTTGGGGAAGGGCGCATGGACATACATCACATCGCCGATCACCAGCGGCCCGCCTTCATGGCCGCGCAGGACGCCGGTCGAGAAGGTCCAGGCGACCTGGAGCTGCTTGACGTTGGAGGTGTTGATCTGGTCGAGCGAGCTGTAGCGCTGGCTCGCATAATTGCCCAGCGGCATCACCCACTGGTTCGCATCCGTCTGCAGTTTGAGGAGTTCGTCGTTGGCTTTAGCGGTCCCGGACAGTCCGCCGAGGGCAACCGCTACAGCGAGAAAGGATGTCGCCGCGCGAAGCTTTGACAGCATCGGTCTTCCTCCCATTTCCCAGTTTCATTGGCTCAGATGTACTTGTCTGCTGCCGCAGGTTCGCCCCTTCGCATCTGATGGCGAAGGTGTTTGGCGCACAGACCGGGTCATGCGAGTCACTGCTACGGGAAACCAACGCATCACGTCGCAGCGAGGTCGCAGATAAAATTATTGGCCCTTTTCGTCGCGGGAATCAACGCTCGTAATTCGGTGAGGCGAGTTCCCTAGCTGTGAAGGCGGGACCCATAGAAATCAAACGCCTGTCAGTTGATGCTGCTTTGGCATCGCACAACGGGTCAGCGCCGCAATCTGCACAAAAAGCCGGCAATTCCATTCTTTCGCCGTTGTCGCGGTTTTTCTGCCGCACTAACGGGCGCCAGCAAATCTAAAAATTGACACAACTTGGCTTCGCGGCGGGCAAGACCCGAGGTCAGCAATAGCCACAGCAGCTATGACAAGCTGACGCTGGCCGTACTACACGGCGCTCGACAGTTAACAATTGATTAGTTTTTGAAACCCGGCTCGCTCACCGCCGGCACCGCTGTGCCCGGGCTCGACTTGCGGTTCCGCCGCGGCGGGCGGCGATAGACGAAGGCCGTGGTTTCGGCCCCGGCATCATCCAGCGCGAGTTGGGTGATGAGCGAATGCTCGGGCGACAGCGCGCAGGCCGGGTCGGTTTTGTCGGCACGGCCCGTCAGCGCCAAAGCCTGGCAGCGGCAACCGCCCCAGTCGATCTCGCGCCGCCCGCAGCTCTGGCAGGGTTCGGGCATCCAGCCCGTCCCGCGAAAGCGCTGAAAGGCTTCGGAGGATTCCCAGATTTCGGCCAGCGGCCGCTCGGTGACGCTGTCGAAGCGGAGATCGGTGATCGTCTCCGCGGCATGGCAGGGCAGGACGCGGCCGGTGGGGCTGATATTGAGGAACATGCGCCCCCATCCACCCATGCAGGCCTTGGGCCGCCGGGCATAGTAGTCGGGCGGTACATAGTCGATTACCAATCGGCCGGCGAGGCGCTGGCGCGCCTCTGCCACGATCCGGTTCGCCGTCTCGAGCTGCCCCCGGGTCGGCATCAGTTCGCGCCGGTTGAGCAGGGCCCAGCCGTAGTATTGGACATGGGCAATCTCGATCCGGCCCGCCCCCAGGGTCAAGGCGAGCTCCAGCAGGTCCTCGAGATGGTCGAGGTTCTGGCGGTGCACCACGGCATTGACGGTGAGCGGCAGGCCACTCTCGCGGACCCAGCCGGCGAACTCCAGCTTGCGCGCCTGTGCGCCGCGGTAATTGCCGATGCGCTCCGCTGTTTCTGCCTCGGAATCCTGGAAGCTGAGCTGGATATGGTCCAACCCGGCCTCGACCAGGGCGGCGAGCCGCTGGCGATCGAGCGAGACGCCCGAGGTGATCAGATTGGTGTAAAGCCCGGCGGCGGCGGCATGGCGCACCAGCTGCTCGAGATCGCGCCGGGCGGCGGGCTCGCCGCCGGAGAAGTGGATCTGGAGCGCGCCCAGCGCTGCGGCCTCGTCGATGACCCGCTGCCAGACCTCGGTGCTCAGCTCCTCCCGCGCGGCGGCAAGCTCGAGCGGGTTGGAGCAATAGGCGCACTGCAGCGGGCAGCGGTGGGTCAGCTCGGCGAGGATCGCCAGGGGTGGGGCTGGGCGCTCGCTCATATCCGCACGATCCCGTTCTGGGTCAACTCGCCCACCAGCGCCTGGACATCGGCCGCGATGGCTTCGCGCGGCGCATCATAGCCGGCGGCGAGCGCGTCGATAACGGCGCCCAGGCTGGTCTGGCCGTCGCAGAGGCGAAGGATCTCCAGCGCCGTCTCATCGGGCATGATGACCCGCTCGGGCGCCAGCACGACCCAGCAATCCCGTGCCGCGTCGAACTTCAGACGGACGCCTGGCGCCAGGCGCGGCACGGCATCCTCCGCGGTGTCGGTCATGAGGGGGCCTTGGCCGCCGGAACCCTGGCCGCGGCCGCCTCGGGGGTGAAGGCGCCGGGGGGTACATGGCCGGGCTCGACATAGGCGTAGTGGAGCGCGTCGAGCTGGCTCCACAGCACGTCGCATTTGAAGA
>DATHQQ010000193.1:0-7869 GCA_035482595.1 Verrucomicrobiia bacterium | reverse complement strand
AGTACAAGGGCGATGCGCTCGCCCGCCGCAAGATCGAGCAGCCCGTCGACCCGGGCACAAAGCGCGCCCGCCAGTTCGCCCGGCCGGTCGGCGAATTCGACGGCCTCGATGCCGGGGACCCGGACATAGACATAGCTTTCGGCGCCGAGCTGCTCGATGACCTCGATCTCGGCGGCAAGCGTCCCGGCGGCGGCCGTATTCGGCGGCAGAAGCTGCAGGCTCTCCGGCCTGAGCCCGACCACCAGCTCGGCCTTGCCCGGCATCACGCGACCCATGACCTCCGGTGGCAAATCGACGCTCACGGGGCCTAGATCGATACCGCCGGGGCGGAGCCGGCCGCGCAGGAAATTCATCGGCGGGCTGCCGATGAAGCTTGCGACAAAGGTGTTCACGGGATGGAGATAGAGCTGGCGGGGCGGGGCCACCTGCTGGATGCGACCCTGGCTGAGCACAGCGACCCGCTGCCCCAGGGTCATGGCCTCGGTCTGGTCATGGGTCACATAGATCGTGGTCACGCCCAGGCGGCGATGCAGCTTCACCAGCTCGACGCGCATCTGGATGCGCAGCTTGGCGTCGAGATTGGAGAGGGGCTCGTCCATCAGGAAGACCTGGGGATGGCGCACGATGGCCCGGCCCATGGCGACGCGCTGGCGCTGGCCGCCGGAGAGCTCCTTGGGCTTGCGCTCCAGGAGCTTCTCGATGCCCAGCAGCGCGGCCACCTCCTGCACCCGCTTGTCGATATCGGCCCGGCTCAGATGCTGCATGCGCAGGGGAAAGGCGATGTTCTCGCGCACATACATATGGGGATAGAGGGCGTAGTTCTGGAACACCATGGCGATGTCCCGATCCTGCGGCTCCAGATCGTTGACGCGCCGGTCGCCGATGCGGATCTCGCCCCGGGTGATCTCCTCCAGCCCGGCGACCATGCGTAGCGCCGTAGTCTTGCCGCAGCCCGAAGGGCCGACGAAGATCATGAACTCGCCGTCCTCGATCGCGAGGCTGAGGTCGTCCACCGCGGCGATGCCGCCGGGATAGAGTTTGAAGACCCGGTCGAACTCAATCCTTGCCATTGGCGCTCATCCCTGCCGATCGCGTCGGACGCTCTCGATGGGCCCGACCATATATCGGCGGGGCGCTGCCCGCACCGGGTCTCAAGCGACCGCGAATTCCTTCAGCGCTGCCTCATCCAGCTCGATGCCGAGACCCGGCCCCTTCGGGATGGCCACATAGCCGTCCTTCAAGGGGAAGCGCTCGGCCACCAGCCGCTGATTGAGGTCCGTGGTCTGGACGCAGTATTCCATATATTCGGCTTCCTCCATCGCGGCCAGCACCTGCAGGGTCGCGGCCTTGATGATCCCGGTGCTCCAGGCATGCAGCACGCAGCGCCGCCCCTGGCGCCGGGCATAATCGGCGACGCGCAGGCATTCGCTGATGCCGCCCGCCCGGGTCACATCGGGCTGGAGGATCTCGACATTGCCCTTCTCCACCAGCCGCTCGAAATCGGCGAGCGTCGTCTCCTCCTCGCCGCCGGCGATGGGCGTGCTGACGGCCGCGGCAAGCGCGGCATATTTCGCGTAGTCGTCGGGACAGAAGGGCTCTTCGATCCAGAAGGGGTTGTATTCCTCCATCCGTCGCGCCCGGTCGATGCCATCGCGCACCGATTGCCAGCCCTTGCCGACGTCGATCATGAGGTCGAGATCATCGCCGCCGGCCTTGCGCGCGGCGGCCACCAGGGCCACGTCGAGCTCGGCCGATTTGCCCAGCGGCCCCCAGCCCAGCTTCACCGCCTTGAATCCCGCTTTCATCTGGGTTTCCACGGCGCGCGCCGCATCCTTCGGCTTGTCGGGCATCAAAGTGCTGGCATAGGCCTTGACCCGATCGCGCCGGGCGCCGCCGAGCAAGGCATGGATGGGCTTGCCTGCCGCCTTGCCGGCGATGTCCCAGAGCGCGATCTCGACCCCGCTGATGGCATGGATCGCCGCCCCGCGCCGGCCGTAATAGAGCGAGCCCTTGTACATCTTCTGCCACAGCCGGCCGATTTCGAGCGGGTTCTCCCCGATCAGCAGCGCGGCCAGCCCATTGCAGAGCTTGTGGGAGGAGGGCGCCTCGATGATCGCCTTGGCGATGGCGGGCGAGGAATCGACCTCGCCCAGGCCGACGAGGCCGTCGTCGGTGTGGATGCGCACCAGCAGCCCGTCCTGGCTGCCGTCGGCGATGGCGGTATCGATGGCGCCGCGCGGGCGCAGCAATATCGCCTCAAGCTTTGTGATCCGCATCTTTCGCCGTTACTCCATAGGTTGGTTTCAGATATCCCTCGTAGAGATCCTCGCAGTCGGGGCTGCAGACCCTGAGCTCGCCCGCGCCGCCCTCGAAGACCCAGGTGCGCCGTGGAATCAGCCGGCCGCAAGCCTGGCAATAGGTGACGCTGGTGTCGTTCCAGCGCTTTTCCGGTTCGATCCAATGGCCCTTTCTCATGTGGGCTCCCCCTGTGCATCGAGGCTCACGCCGTAGTCGCGAAGCGCCGCCGTCGGACTGACATAGCCTTCGGCCACATCCTCGGCGAGCAGGGCCGGATCGCGCTCCGCGGGATCGCCGAAGCCGGCCCCGCCCGGACAGCGGTAATAGAGCTCGTCGCCTTCATGCAGCACGACATTGGTGAATTTGCTCGGCGATGCGACGCCGAAGGCTTTATCGAAGCTTTGAAACTCGCTCTCGCCCCGACGCTTCACCAGCAGGGCCGCTCGCCCGCCGGGGAGCCCGTCGAAGAGGCCGGGAGGTGCCAGCTTGCAGCGGTCGAAGAGGGCGCTGAAGGTGATCTCCGGTGCGGTGATGCGGTAGCTCCGCTCGGTGCTGAGGCCGCCGCGATGCTTGCCCGCCCCGCCGGAATCCTGCGCCAGGCCATAGTTCAGGGTCAGCATGGGATAGCGATGCTCGAAGACCTCGACCGGCGTGTTGCGGCAATTGGAGTGGCGGGTCACCTCGCCGTCATTGCCGTCCTTCAAAGCCGTGCCGCCGGCCCCCAAGCCGTCGAATTGATAGTTGCTGTAATAGCGCCCGGTCTCCGGATGCACGCCGCCGAAGAGGAGGTTGCTGCTGGAGCCGCCGGTCGCCGCCGCCACCCGCTCCGGCACGACCTGGCTGAAGGCGGCGAGCAGGAGATCGATCAGCTTCGGCTGCAGATCGGTATTGCCCCCGACCGAGGGGCCGGGATGCTTGACGTTCACCACCGTCCCCGGCGGCGCGATGATGCGGGCCGGGCGGTAGCAGCCGGCATTGCGCGGGATCAGCCCCTGGGGATCGGCGACGCAGAAGATGGCGTTGTAGAGGGCGGCGGCCACCACGACGAAGGTGCAGTTCATAGGCCCGCGCACCTGCGGGCTGGAGCCGGTGAAATCGGCGATGACCTGGCCGCCGCGGATGATGAGCTTGACCTTGACCCCGAAGGGATCGGTCCCTACCCCGTCATCCTCCACCATCATATCGGCGGCATAGGTGCCCTCCGGTATCTCGGCGATCTCGGCGCTGAGGCGGCGCTCGGAATAATCGATCAGCCGGCGCGCGCCCTCGATGACGCTGTCGAAATCATAGCGCTCGCCTAGCTCCAGCAGGCGGCGCTCGCCGATATTGAGGGCGCCGATCATGGCGTGGAGATCGCCCCAGCTGTTGCGCGGCGTGCGGTGATTGGCCAGGATCACCCGCCAGAGCTGCTCGTTGTATTTCCCGCCTTCGAAGAGCTTCACCGGCGGCAGGCGCAGGCCTTCCTGATAGACATCCGTGGCATCGCTGGCGAAGCTTCCCGGCGCCTTGCCGCCGATCTCGGCCATATGGCCGATGCAGCCCGCAAAGCCGATCAATTCCTCGCCGCGGAAGATCGGCTTCATCAGCATATGCTCGGGCAGATGGCAATTGCCGCGATAGGGATCGTTGTGGACGACGATATCGCCGGGCTGGAAGAAGGATTCCCCCAGCTCCTCCAGCGTCCAGCGCAGGGTGTAATTGACTGCGCCCATCATCGAGGGGGCGAAGTTCTTCTCGGCGATCAGATTGCCTTCGCGGTCGAGGAGCATGGTGGAGAAGTCGAGCCCCTCGTTGAAGATCGTCGAATAGGAGGTCTTCATCATCACGATCGCCATCTCGGCGGCGATATTGGCCAGGGCGTTGTGCAGCACATGCAGGCCTACGGCATCGCTCTCGATCTTGCGCGGCGTCATGCGGTCCTCCCCAGGCTGAGTGCCAGCAGCCCCGCCGGCCCTAGCGTCAGCCGGTCGCCGGGATGGAGCACGGTGGTGGAATCCGTCTCCTCGATCACGGCGGGCCCCGTCAGCGTCTGCCCGGGCTGCAGGCTCGCGCGATGGACGATCGGGCAGTCCGCGACCCTGGCGGATTCGAACCAGACCGGGCGCTCGGTCGCCGGCCGCCCACCGCCGCGGCTGAGGTCGATGAAGTCGCGCGCCGGCTCGGGCCTGAGCGCCGTCACCCGCAGATTGATCAGCTCGACAGGCTCGCCGGGGAGTGCGAAGCCGTATTGCCGGGCATGGGCCTCGGCGAAACGGTCCATCAGCGCCTGCCAGCCGGCCGAATCCATCTCGCCCTCGGGAAGCTGCACCTCGAGCTCGTAGTTCTGGCCGGCATAGCGCATATCGGCCGAGCTGCGGATCTCCGGGGCGGCCACATCGACGCTGCGCCGCAACTCCTCGATAGCGCCAAGGCGCAGGCGGCGAAGCGCCTCGGCCAGGGTGGCAACATCGACGTTGTCGGATTGGGTGAAGAGAGTCTGCACGCGATCCACCCGCGCCTCCGCAATGGCAGCACCAAAGGCCGAGCAGAGGCCGGGATGGGGCGGCACGATGACGCTGGTCATGCCCAGACGCTCGGCGACGGAGCGGGCGTGGAGCGGCCCGGCGCCGCCGAAGGCGATGAGCGCGAAATCCCGGGTATCGAGGCCCCGCTCCACCGCGATCAGGCGGATGGCATTGGCCATGTTCTCATCCACCGTGCGGATGACGGCGAGTGCGGCATCCTCCGCCGAGAGCGACAGGGCCTCGCCCAGCCGGGCGAGGGCCGCATGCGCGGCGGCAAGATCCAGCGGCATGGCCCCGCCCAGGAAGAAGGCGGGATCGAGACGGCCCAGCACCAGATTGGCGTCGGTGACGGTGGGCGCCTCGCCGCCGCGGCCATAGGCGACCGGCCCGGGCTCGGCCCCGGCGCTCTGCGGCCCGACATGCAGCAGACCGCCCTTGTCGATCCAGGCGATCGAGCCGCCGCCCGCCCCGATGGTTCGCACGGCGACGCAGGGAATCGTGACGGGAATGCCGAAATCGATCTGGAACTCGGACGCATATTGCTGGCCGCCCTCGAGGATCAGGCCGATATCCGTGCTGGTGCCGCCGATATCGAGGGTGAAAGCGCGGGGTGCCTGGGCGAGCTCGGCGTAATAGCGCCCGCCGATGACGCCGCCGGCGAGGCCCGAGATCAGGAGCTGCGCGGGCCGGCGTTCCGCCTGATCGGCGCGGAGATAACCGCCGTTGGAGGCCAGGACATTCCAGCGCTTGGCCGACAGCTTCTCCTCGATGATGCGGCCGACGCCCTGGACGTAGCGGCTGACCACCGGCTTGATGAAGGCATCGGCAATGGTGGTGCTGGCCCGCTCATACTCGCGCCACAGGGGCGAGACCTCATGGGAGAGGGAGATATGGGCATGGGGCAAAGCTTCGCGAATCGCTTCGGCCGCCCGGCGCTCATGGCTGCCGTCGAGATAGGCGAAGAGGCAGCAGATGGCGACGGCCACATCCTCCCCCGCGAGCGCGGCGGCCCTCAGCTTCAGTTCCTCGAGATCGCTCGCCTCGAGGGGGACGATCTCGCGTCCATGGGTGTCGTACCGCCCGCCGATGCCGAAGCAATGGCGCCGGCGCACCAGGGGCCGGGGCTTCTGCCAATGCAGGTCGTAGATGCGTTCCTTGTCCGCCCGCGCGATGAAGGGCACATCCTCGAAGCCTCGATTGGTGACATAGACGATGGTAGGCCCGCGGCGCTCCAGCACCGCATTGGTGGCGACGGTGGTGCCGATGACGAGCCGCTCGACGCGCTCGACCCCCTCCAGCCGCGCCAGCCCGGCGGCAATGGCCGCTGCCGGGTCGCCCGGTGTCGAGGGGACCTTGGCCGTGGTGATGGCGCCGCGGTCCTCATCCACCAGGACGAAATCCGTGAAGGTGCCGCCGGTGTCGATACCGAGGACGACGCTCACGCCCTAGATCCTTGCGCGTTCTGTCTGCACCCGTCTCCTGCCTCCCTGTGGCAAATCCCTCGGGCATGCCCTTTTTTAGGGCACTGTAACGTTAAAGTTCTAAGCGGTTCCGGGCGTCTCTGTCAATCGCTCACGCGCTCATCCTGGCGCTCAGCATCGCCACTGCATAGGGGGCGAGGCTGAGGCTGCCGCCGGCGATTGCGTGGGAGGCTCCCGAAGCGAAGCCCGCCGGATCGCGCGCGGCCGCGGCGAAGCTCGTGGCATCGAGCATCTTCGCGGTCATGGTGCCGCCACTGCGGATGCTCAGGGCCTGCGGCTCGGGCGTCAGATTGGCGAGCCACAAGATTTGCTCGCCGTCTGCGCGCCGGCAGCAGAGACCCAGCACGCGCTTCTCATCGCTCGAGCGGACCGGCAGCACCTCGGCATCCCCGGCCGCGGCCATCGCCATCAGCGGATGATAGAGGGGATAGACCGGTGCTGTGGCGGGGTCGGAAAACTGCTGTGCATCGAACCAGGGCTGCGGGTAATCGGTCTTGCGGTAGACGAGGCCGAAGGGACCGGTCGGCGCACCGAAGCAGACGCGGTCGATGCCGGCCGCCGCCGCCCGGGCCATATACCCCAGCGCGAAGGCGGCGCCGAACAAGCCGCGCTGGCGCGGCTCCTGATGGGCGAAGGCAGTGCGAATATTGGCCCGATTAGCGTCGGTCGTCTTGCCATAGGGATTGTAGCGCATGCCCATGGCGCTGGGGCCGAGGCGATAGGGAAGCTTTCCGGCGATGGTGCGCACCGAGCGGAAGATATGGGGCAGGGTCTCCAGGGTCTCCATGACGCTGCGGTCATCGGACTCGTGGACCACGCCGCATGTGGCGTGGGTGACGTAATCCGCTCCCGCTAGGCTCGGGCGGTCGATATTGAGCTCGGTGAAATTGCTCAGCACCCCGGCACCGATGGCGACGCCGGGAAAGGCCTCTCGCGCCGCCGCATAGAGATCGGCAAAGCCGGGAAGGCCGAGTTCTTCCGGCGATTTCAAAACCCATTTGATCATCGGCGCCTGGATGGGGGTGATGCCGGCGGGCGTCAGCCCGGCCTGGCGGAGAAGTGCCGCCGCCTCGGCAAGCTCCTCGGCAACAGGCTTCTTGCAGGGAAGAACCAGCTCGATCCCGATCGGAATCCCGAGGCGCTGGCCGAGCGCGGCATAGGCCTCGAGTACGGCTTGGCTCTCAGTGCCATGCTCGAACCAGCCGATGAGCTCCGCCGGGGCCGCCGTCAGCCGTGGGGCCGCGGCCAGGGCATGGGCGGCCTCGCCGGGCGAGAGGGCCAGCGCCAGCTTGGGCAGCTTGCCGATCGGGGCCTCGCCCAAGGTGATGTCGACGGCCGCTGAGGCGGCGGCCGCTACCGGCGCGGCAGTGCCGTCAAAGGAGAGCAAGGCGCGCTGGACCACGCGCTCGCCCTTGGGGATGGTATAGGGCCAGGGCAGGTCCCGCGGCCGGCCATAGGTCTTGAAGGAGGCATCGCTCCAATTGCGCTGATCCTCCATCTCCCAGATATCGCCCTCCATCCGCACCGTCGCCTTGAGTCCGGGCGCGACCTCATGGCTGAGGGCGCGAATATTCATGAAGGGCTGA
>DATHQQ010000192.1:0-18433 GCA_035482595.1 Verrucomicrobiia bacterium | reverse complement strand
AGCCTCGTCTTCACCGGCACGGACAATGATCCGGATACGGTGAGGACTCTGGGCGAGCTCGGCTTCAAGGATGGGGCCTCGATCTCCGCCGCCATCCGCGGCTGGCATGCCGGAAGGGCGCGGGCCATGCGCTCGACCCGCGCCCGCGAGCTGCTGACGGAACTGATGCCCACGCTCCTTCAGGCGTTGGGCCGCACCTCCCAGCCCGACGAGGCCTTCGCCCGCTTCGACGCGTTCCTCCATGCACTGCCGGCGGGGGTGCAGATTCTCTCATTGCTCTATTCCAACCCCGGTCTGCTCGACCTCATCGCCGAGATCATGGGTGGCGCCCCACGCCTGGCGGAGCATCTCAGCCGCAATCCGGCCCTGCTCGACGCCGTGCTGACCAGCGGCTTCTTCGCCCATGCGCCGGCGCGCCACGAGCTGGCCCAGGAGCTCCAGCATCAGCTGGCGCTCGCCGGCGATCTGCAGGACATCCTCGACATCGCCCGGCGCTGGGCCCGGGATCGGCAATTCCAGATCGGCGTCCATGTGCTGCGCGGGACCACCGATGCCGAGCACGCCGCCAGGCCGCTCAGCGAGATCGCCGAGACCGTCATCGCCGCCCTGCAGCCGCGGGTCGAGGCCGCCTTCGTCCAGCAGCATGGCAGGCTGCCGGGGCGCGGCATGGTGACGGTGGCGCTGGGCAAGCTCGGCAGCCATGAGATGACCATCGGCTCGGATCTCGATCTCATCTTCATCTATGACGCGCCCGCCGAGCTCGAGGGCGCGGGCTGGGATACGCTGATGTCCGACGGGCCGAAGCCGCTCGCCCCGATCCACTACTACGCCCGTCTCGCCCAGCGCATGATCGCAGCCATCACCGCCCCGACCGGCGAGGGCCGCCTCTACGAGGTCGACATGCGGCTGCGCCCCTCGGGCAATTCGGGGCCCATCGCCTCCAGCCTCGGGGGATTCCGGCGCTATCAGCAGGCCGATGCCTGGACCTGGGAACATATGGCGCTCACGCGCGCAAGGGTCGTCGCCGGCAACCGCAGTTTCGCCCACGAGGTCGAGACGGCGCTGCATCAGATCCTGACCCACCCGCGCGATCCGGCGAAGCTCGCCGGCGACGTCGCGGCCATGCGCCGGCGCATGGCGCAGCAGCATCCGGGTGACCGCCTCTTCGACCTGAAGCATCTCGCCGGCGGGCTGATCGATATCGAGTTCATCGCCCAATATCTGATGCTGCGCCACGCCGCCGAGCGGCCGACCTTGCTGGCCCCCAGCACCGATGCCGCGCTGGTGGCGCTCGCCCGCGCCGAGATCCTCTCTGAGGAGGATTTCGCCCGGCTGCGTGGCGCGCTCAGCCTGTGGCGACGCCTCCAGGGCTTCCTCAGGCTGACTGTCGGCGAGCGCTTCGAGGAAGCGAGCCTGGCCCCCCCTATCGCCCGTCGGCTGGCCGAGCTCGGCGGGGCGGTTGACTTCGACGCGCTGCGCAGTCAAGTGTCCGCCACGGCCGCGGCCGTGCGCGCCATCTATGTCAATATTGTCGAGGCACAGGAGGAACGAGGATCATGAGTCTCAAGCCCGGCGACAAGGCGCCCGATTTCACGCTCCCCACCGACGGCAATGGCAAGGTCACTCTCTCCAAGTTGAAGGGCAAGAAGGTCATCCTTTACTTCTATCCGAAGGACGATACCTCGGGCTGTACCGCCGAGGCCTGCGGTTTCCGCGACAGCTTCCCCCGCTTCGGCAAGAGCGACGCCGTCGTCATCGGCCTCAGCCGTGACAGCGTCGCCAGCCATGACAAGTTCAAGAAGAAATACGAGCTCCCCTTCACGCTCGCCTCCGACGAGGAAGGCAAGGTGACCGAGGCCTATGGCACATGGGTCGAGAAGAGCATGTACGGCCGCAAATACATGGGGATCGAGCGGGCGACCTTCCTGATCGACGAGAAGGGCGTCATCCGCAATATCTGGCACAAGGTCAAGGTGCCGGGGCATGTGGATGAGGTGCTGGAGGCGGCGAAGGCGATCTAGCGGACTCGAGAGGTTGCATGGCTGACGTGGCGACAAACCCGACGGGAGAAGGCGAGATCGAGGCGACATTCACCATGACGGGCCGCGGCTGGGTCCTGATGCTGAATTCGGACTTTCACGGCACGATACCTGCAAACGGCATCGTCGAGAGCGACCGGGGAAGCGCGCCTTACATCGGACCGGAACTTGGCGAGCGCAAGCGGAATGGCACGACAACGGGCGTTGTCGGGGTCCTGGTCGACAGCAAGTTCAAGGAGTATTTCGAGCGGGGGCAATGGGTCAGATTCTACAAGCGCCCCGAGCTCAGCGGACCATCGTCCCCATCCTCGGCACCTTGATCGCCTTACTCAACATCGGCATCGGGTTCAACGGCCTCCCCTAGATCGGGACAGAAAATTGTACCCAATCGAGAGCTCGACCCTCGCCGCCGGCGCGGTCGAGATACTGGCGACCGCCGATCCGGCGGCCAAGGCACAGCTCGCTCATGGGCTGGCCCGGCGCTGGCGGCAGCTCGAGATCGAGCCGGGCACGGCGCAGCCGCCGGACCGCCCCGCGCGCCCCGTGAGACCTCTGCTGCTGCCGCCCAGGGAGATGCCCAAGCGTAAGGCCGGGCCGGGCCTGGCGCGGCGCATCGCCCTCCTCCACGCCCTCGCCCATATCGAGCTCAATGCCATCGACCTCGCCTGGGACCTGATCGCGCGCTTCGCATCGCCCGATTTGCCGCGCGGCTTCTTCGACGACTGGGTCGAGGTCGCCGATCAGGAGGCGGCGCATTTCGAACTCGTCGCCGCGCGGCTTGCCGAACTCGGCGCCGCCTATGGCGACCTGCCCGCCCATGACGGGCTCTGGCAGGCGGCCCTGCAGACTCGTCACGACCTCCTCGCCCGCCTTGCCATCGCCCCTCTGGTACTGGAGGCCCGCGGCCTCGACGTGACGCCGGTCATGATCACCACCTTGCGCCGCCATGGCGATGAGGCGAGCGCCACCGCACTTGAGGTGATCTATCGCGAGGAGATCGGCCATGTCGGTGCCGGCAAGCGCTGGTTCGACTGGCTCGCTGCCAAGCGCGGCCTCGAGCCCGCGGCTGCCTTCCAGGATTTGGTGCGCCGGCATTTCCGCGGACAGTTGAAGCCGCCGTTCAACGTCGAGGCGAGAGCGGCAGCCGACCTGCCGGCCAGTTTCTATATGGCGCTCGCTTCGAGCCTCACTGATCGGCGGGGGTGAGTGGAAATGGACCCGATATTCGCCGTCCCCTAGGCCGCCGCGCCGTGGCTGACCTTGTCCAGCCGCTGCTCCTGTCGCACATAGGCTTGGGCGGCGTCGGACTGGAACAGCTCCCGCGATTCGGTCTCGTCATCGGCGACCGGCGAGAGGGCGAGGTCCATATAGTTGCGGCGCTCGGGGTCGCGTTTGATCCTGAGATAGATCATCCGCATACGCAGATAGAACGACACCCACTGCCCCTGCTTGCGCAGGGTCTCGAGCCAGTATTTGGGATAGAACAGCCAGGCCGGCTCGATCGGCAGGCCGGGACGGCGGTCGCGGCGGAATTTCAGCCGCAGGAAACCGCCCTCGAGGGGATGGATCTTCTCGATCGAGATGCAGCCCTTGAACCACACCATGAGGAACAGGGTCTTGCCGGGGCTGATGTTGGTTGCCGCGGCCCGCTTCAGCACCACCTCGAAATGCTTCGGCGAGTAGTAGGTCTTCCAGGCCATCTCATAGGCCTTCTCGCATTCCGAAGCCGACATGCGCGGATGGGCCGTCGTCACGTGGTTGAGATCGTATTTGTTCATGTCGGGATCCATGGCGACCCCCGCAGTATGGAGCTTCTTGTGATCCTCCGACCCCGGTAGGGGCGTCAGATGGAAGAACTCCAGAAGATCGACCGGCAGCTCGCGCTGGATGATCTCGATATCGCGCCGGATCGACTCCATCGTGTCATTGGGGAAACCCAGGATATAGCCGCAATAGGTGATGGCGCCGACGCTCTTCCAGGCCAGCAGCATCTTGCGGTATTCGGTGATCTTGTTCTGGCGCTTCTTGGCGCCCATCAGGCTCTCGGGATTGATGTTCTCCAGTCCGATGAAGACGCGCTTGACTCCTGCGCGGGCGCATTTCTCGATGAAGTTCGGGATCCGATGGCAGAGCGTGTCCACCTGGATGATGAAGTTGAACTTGAGATTCTCCTTCTCGCGCAGCTGGATCAGGCGATCGACGATCGGCTCCCAATCCTTGTTGCGGGCGAAATTGTCGTCGGTAATGAAGAAGCGATGGATGCCCTGGGCCAGATTGGCGCGCACGATCGCTTCGATGTCGGCGGGCGACCGGCGCCGCGACTTCCGCCCCTGGACTTTGATGATGGTGCAGAAGGAGCATTGATAGGGACAGCCGCGCCCGGCATCGAAGCTGGTATGCGCCCCGGCGGTGCGCCTGATGCGGACAGCCGGCAGGACCGGCGCAGGCACGCCTTCGAGGTTCGGCAGGTCGTTCATGAAGTTATAGAGCGGCTGCGTGCGACCATCGATGGCATCGCGCAGCACCTGCTCCAGGCGACCCTCCTCCGCCTCGCCGGCGAAGAGGAAGACGCCCATCTCCTCCGCCCGGCGCACATCCGGATCGCGCTCGGTAAGCATGGCGATAGTGCCGGAGACATGAAAACCTCCGATGCCCACCATGATGCCTCGTTGGCGCAGCGGCCGGGCGATGTCGAGGGCGCGGGGAAACTGGTTGGACTGGACACCGACCAGCATCACCAGCCCGATATCCGCAGCGCCGACGAGGGCGGCGATCCGGCGGGCATCGATGCGGGTATTGGTCTCGTCGAAGCCGTGGATCTCGAGCTCGATATCCTCGCCCAGGCTCTTCTGCTCGGCGCAGGTCTTGGCGAGTCCGTAGAGCACCGCCAGGGAGTTGGACGGAATTGCGGATCGGTACCACTGGATGACATAGCCTTCGTCGTCGTAATGCGAGGGCTTGATCAGCACGAGACAGAGGCGCCGGCGGCGGTTCGCCGGCCCGAGGACCGCGGGCGGCCTGTCGGATAGGCTGGGCTCAGCCTCGCGCGGCTGCAGCATTCTCCCGGACACGATATTCCCCCGGTCAATTGACACATAGGCACCGGCAGCCGCGGTAGTCACGACGCCATGGCAAATCAGGTCAGCAGACGGCGTGGAGAGAGCGCTTGAGCGTCATATTACGCTCAATTGTTGCTGAACCAACGAGAATGATTCTGCCACAAGCTGAGGTTGCGATCGGCGCGGCCGGCCGGATTTTATACTTTTGTTTACATTCTGGAGCGCCCAATCGTCGGTTGGGAGTTCGGCCGGCATGAACAAAATCGCGCCACCTGCCAGCGGCGACGATCTCCCGGATGCACGTTCCGGGCGGGAGGCGGAGTCCGCCTATAGATCTGAGGTCGAACCGGATACGGCCGAGGCACCGGCATCGCCGGCCGCATCCTCCAGCTTGCTCGGCATCGGGTGGCGAATTCTCAAGTCGCCGCTGACGAACCTCGTCGCCCCCGTCATCACTTTGCTCTTTATCCTGATCGCCATGGCCATCATCCGGGAGACCTTCCGCGATGTCGTGGTGATCCGACCCATCGGGGTTCCGGTAAGCCTTGCCGACAACGGATATACCTCCACCATCGTTTCCCAGCGCCTGCTCGATCAGATCGCCTTGATCAACAGGCAGAATGAAATCGTCAACCGGCCCTTCCTGAAGAAGTCGAGATCGTTCTACACCGAGCTGGGCGAGATCGACATGCAGCTTCCCGGGCTCGGCCTCTCTCTCCGTTCCGTCCTCTCCTATCTCAGGCGCACCTTCGGCGAGAGCGAGACCGAGGTCGGCGGCGAGATCATCGAGCAGGACGACAAGCGCCTGGTGCTGCGGCTACGCGTGAGCAGCGAGGGCGGACCCTTCTCCGATATCGTATCGCCGGTCACCCCGACCGGCACCGCACAAGGCGCCTCCTCGCTTGACGACATTCTGAGAGCCGGCGCAATTCAGGCCGTGCGCGTCTTGGATTCCTATGCGCTTGCCGTCTATTACCTGGGCAAGGAGCAAGCGAAGGTGCCGGAGATCGCGCAATATTGCGAAGATTACGATCCTTCCTGCAAGCCTTGGTCCGCGCTTCTTCGCGGTCTGGTCTTTTCGGGCAAGCACGATTGGACCGGGGCCGACGCGAGCTACCGAGAGGCGCTCGCCGAGTTCGGCATCCCGGAGGACGGATGGCCGGCCTATGGCATGGCCTTGGCCTATCTGGCCGACCTCAAGCGAACAAGAAGCGCCCGCGACGACAGGCAAACCAACGAGCGGGAATATGCCGAAGCCATGGGTATGTTTCACCAGGCGATCGCACTGTTCGAGCATCACGGGCTCACGATCGACGACTACGACGAGTTCTATATCGGCCATATCTACCAGATGGGCTATTCGGTGGGCCCCTATAACCAGCCGGATTGCGCGAAGGCCGCGAGCTGGTATCAACGCGCGGCCGCGCGGGGAAGCGCGCTCGCTCAGAACAGCCTGGGCGACCTCCACAACCCCGATATGGACAAGCACAATTGCGCCGGGCTGCCGGAGCAAAGCTATGACGAAGCCCGCGCCTGGTATGCCCAAGCGGCGAAGGGTGGCCAGGTCTATGCGCAGCGCCGCCTGGGGGAAATGTACAAGGCCGGCCTCGGCCTCCATGGCACCGGCGAGCCGGAACTGGCGATCTATTACCTTCGGGCAGCGGCAGAGCGAGGTGACGCCGTGGCCCTGACCGATCTCGGGGAAATCTACCTCAACGGCCCTGAAGGAATGCCGGATTGGGTCAGGGCTTATGCCTGGTTCGAGCTGGCGGCCGAGGCGCAGGGCGAGACAAGCGCCCTGGGAAAGGCAACCAGCAAGAGAGATGCGGCCGCAAGCCACATGACTCCCGAGGCCCAGGCCAAGGCGATGAACCTGGTTCATGATTGGAAGCTCGGCCATCGCGGCGATCTGTAGACCGTCCGATATCCCCGGAGAATTCCGAAAACCCAGCAATCCCCGAGAGATAGGCCGGAGGATCGGATCCGCGACGACGCCCCCAGCGCGATGGCGGCACCATCCTAGCGCCGCAGCGCCGGCGCGGCGTTAACCTGTCGTTTGCGCGAAGCTGGGATGCTCCCGCGTGACCGTGAAGGGAGCGGACGACGGTCCTCCGGGGGAATCGCCAAGCCACTCGGTCGTTGTCCTTTGCGCGCGGTCTGGCGGCAAACGGGGAGATCGGCGATGGCCTATGACGCGCAGTCACTCATGAAAATGTCCGGCGCGGAGCTCGATGCGCTGTTCAGCGCCAGCCCCGCGGGTGATATTCCCAGCGGCGAAGGCAAGGGTACCGCTATCATCGCGCCCGGCACGACCTATACCGGCGCGATTGCGCAGCTCATCAATTACTTCGCCTGGCAGGGCAAGATCTTCGACGCCGAGAAGGGCGTGCTGAAGAACATGATCCTCCCCTTCGGGCTCAGCGCCGTCATTGCCAAGGTCTACAAGGGCGCGAGCTGGTTCGACGAGAAGGAATGCATCGTTCTCGACTATTCCGAGACATCGATGGTGGCGCATTGGATCCGCGACGAGATCCGGCTCATTCAGCCGCGCACCTATCTCGGCAAGGTCTATTGGGAGCGCAGCCGGTTGTTCCACTTCCTGCTGGAATTCTGATCCCCGGGGCGCGGCGACCGCGCGAGTGACGGGCATGAGCGGATTCCTCAGCCGGGTGGGATCGCATCTGTGCCGGGCCGGGTGCTGGGTCTGGCGGCGGCGCTGCCGGTTCGCGGGCGCAGCCCTGATCCTCCTCCTGGCTTGGGCGGGCTATCTCTACTACGACTATCGCCGCGATGAGCCGCAGGCGTTCTACGAAAATCCGGTCATGCAGTTCAAATACGGTTCGACCGGCGGCGACCGCCTGGCCGGCATTCCGGTCGGAATCTGGAACGGGCTGCCGAAGCTCTGCCGGAAATATTTCCCGGGCGAAGGCTGGCAGTCTCTCGGCTTCATCTATGAAGACGGGATGAGTCGGCCGATCGGCACCTCGCTGCGACGCAGCCTGGGCTTCGAGCGCATCTTTCTCAATTGCGCCGCCTGCCATGTCGGAACCTATCGCGCCGAGCCCTCCGACAAGCCCGTCGTGGTGGTGGGCATGCCGGCCAATCACCTTGAGCTCGGCAAGCTCGAGAAATCCCTCACGGATTGCGCGCTCGACGAAAGCTTCAATCCCTGGCAGGTGATCCAGGCCGCCGAGGACAGCGGGGCGAAATATTCGCTTTTCGACCGGCTGGTGCTGCAATATGTGGTGGTCCCCGCCATGCGCGAACTGCTGATCTTCGCGCGCTTCCGCTTCCGCTTCCTGGACAACGAGCCCGACTCCGGACCCGGCCGCTTCGACACCTTCAACCCCGCCAAGGCCCTGTTGAACTGGCCGCTGGATCTGGTGC
The DNA here is from genome assembly GCA_035482595.1 of Verrucomicrobiia bacterium. Lineage (GTDB taxonomy): Bacteria > Pseudomonadota > Alphaproteobacteria > Dongiales > Dongiaceae > DASXQK01. The sequence continues at coordinate 9,948 of DATHQQ010000192.1, read as the reverse complement.
CGCGGCGGGAGATGATCGGGATCGTCGATTTTCCCTCGGTCTGGAATCAGTCGCAGCGGGAGGGAATGTGGCTCCATTGGGACGGCAACAACAATTCCGTGGAGGAGCGCAACCGAAGTGCTGCCTTCGGCACCGGCGCAGTCCCCACCACGCTCGACACGAAGTCCCTCAGCGTCATCGCCGATTGGCTGAGGACGCAAGCCAAGCCGCCGCCCTGGCCCTTCCCCATCGACCCGGTGCGAGCGGCGCGCGGCAAGCCCCTCTACGAGACCTATTGCTCTGCCTGCCATGGGATGAGCGGGAAGGACTTCATCGGCGCGCGGGTCGGCAAGGTCGAGCCCATCGCCCATATCCGCACCGATCCCTGCCGGCTCGACAACTACACCCATGCCCTGGCGGCCGAACAGGGCAATCTCTACTCCGGATTCCCCGATCTGCGCTTTCGCCATTTCCGCAAGACCGACGGCTACGCCAACATGCCCCTCGACGGCATTTGGCTCCGCGGGCCCTATCTGCATAACGGGTCGGTGCCGACGCTGCGTGATCTGCTCGAGCCGGCGGCGAAGCGGCCGGCGTTCTTCTACCGCGGCTATGACGTGATCGACCGCGAGAAGGTCGGCTTCCTATCGAACCTGCCCTCGGAGAAGGGTGTGCCGTTCTTCCGCTACGAGACGCGCTGCATTGAGAACTGCGCGGCGGAGCCCCCGGCGCCAAGCCCGCCGGCGGACAATGTCTGCGTCCCCGGCAAATGGGCGGGGAACAGCAACGCCGGCCACGAAGGCAAGGAATACGGGACCGACCTCCCGCCGGAGGACAAGGACGCCATCGTCGAATATCTGAAAACCTTCTAGCGCGCCCATATGACCCGATCGAGGAAATGGAAAAATCTGACGATCGCCCTGGCCGCGATTCTCCTCGTGGCTGTCCTGGGCATCGGGCTCTTCTGGTGGAAATTCCTGAAGAGCGAGGATCAGAGCTTCGCCGACGGGACGCAGCGATTCGAATACGGCTCGCTGGGCGGCGACGCCATCGCCGGAATCCCCTATGCCATTTTCATGGTCCTGCCCCGGGTCTTTCCCGATCTCGTCGCTCGCTATGCGACGGAAGGCTATGGACCTGAGAAGGCCGGATTTGGCGGCTATGGCGCCTTCGGTCTTTCCTGGGAGGAAGGCCAGCGTCTTCCCATCGGCCTCTCGATCAAGCGCGTGGGCTTCGAACGGGTCACCGTGACTTGCGCGCTTTGCCATACCACGAGCTATCGCCTGAAGGCGGGCGACACGCCGCGCTTTGCCGTCGGCGGGCCTGCCCATACGGCGAATGTCCAGGGTCTGATCCGCTTCCTGATCGCCGCTTCGAAGGATGAGCGCTTCACCGCCGAGCGGCTGATGCCCGAGGTCGCCCTCCAATTCAAATTGGATGGGGCCGATTGGCTCCTCTATTCCGCGGTCCTCATCCCGAAGACGCGGTTGGCCTTGCATCTGCTGGAGGATCAGGTCGGCTGGATGAACGACCGGCCGGCCTGGGGGCCCGGTCGCGACGACGCGTTCAATCTTCCCAAGTTCATTCTGACCCAGAGCCCCTGGGACCACACCATCGGCAATACGGATTTCCCCGCGGTCTGGGGCATGGGCGCGCGCCGCGGCCAGCTGCTGCATTGGGGCGGGGAAGCCAAGACCCTCTATGCCGTGACGGCGACCTCGGCGCTCGGGACCGGCGCACTTCCCGGCAAGGACTTCGAGGAAATGGCGCATTGGACGGATGATTTCATTTCCGCTTTGGCGCCCCCACGCTACCCGGCTCCCGTCGACAAGGAGCTGGCCAGCCGCGGCCAGGCGATCTTCGCCGCGCATTGCGCCAGCTGCCACGATGGCAAAGGCAGCCGCGTCGGCACATCCATTCCGCTGGCCGAGATCGGCACCGATCCCGAGCATGTCCGCACCTTCTCCCAGACCGACGCCGATCATATGAACACCCTGACGCGCCTGCTGGGCGCCCCGGAGGCCGAGCTCCAGGGCGCGCAGGGCTATGTCGCACGGCCGCTGATCGGCGTATGGCTGCTGGCGCCCTATCTCCATAACGGCTCGGTCCCGACGTTGCGCGCCCTTCTGGCCCCGCCTGATCAGCGGCCGAAGATCTTCTATCGCGGCGTCGACCTCGTCGATCTCGCGGATGTCGGCTTCAGTGCCACCGGACCGGCCGCCGAGGCCGAAGGCTTCCGCTTCGACACCTCGCTCAAGGGAAACGGCAATGGTGGGCATGTCTATGGAACCGATCTCTCCGAGGAGGACAAGACGGCGCTGATCGAGTTCCTGAAGACATTATAGGCAGGGGAGATGGGCGGTGGCGGATGACCCGGCATACGACTATGTGGTCGTGGGCTCGGGCGCGGGCGGGGGCACGGTGGCCGCCCGTCTCGCCGAGGCCGGCATGCGGGTGTTCCTCATCGAGGCCGGCGGCGATCCCCGGCAGCTTCATGGCGGCGATCCTCTCTATCCCATGGATAATCGCCTGCCCGACGACTATGACGTCCCCGCCTTTCACGCCTTCGCGACGGAAAACGAGGCGCTGGCCTGGAAGTTCTTCGTGCGCCACTACGCAGCCGATGCGCTGCAGAAGGCCGATCCAAAATATTTGGCGGAATATCAAGGGCTCCCGGTCGACGGAGTCTTCTATCCCCGGGCCGGCGCGCTGGGCGGCTGCACCACCCACAACGCCTTGGTCACCGTCTATCCCCACAACGACGATTGGGACCGGATTGCAGAGCTGACGGGCGACCGGTCCTGGCGCGCCTCGCAGATGCGCGGCTATTTCGAGCGGATCGAGGATTGCCGTTACCGATGGCTCGACCGCCAGCTCCAGAGGCTCGGCTTCAACCCTTCGCGCCATGGCTGGAAGGGGTGGCTGCGGATCGAGAAAGCTATCCCCAGATCGGCCCTGGGGGATGTCGACATGCAGCAGGTGCTAAAGCGATCGGCGCTGCGCGCCTTGGCGGAAGCCGGCGATCCGATCGATCAGCTGCGCTGGCTGGGCGAGGGGCTGGCGGACCCGAACGACTGGCGCCTCGTCCGCGAGAATGCCGTGGGCCTGCGCATCATGCCGCTGGCGACATCCCATCACGCGCGAAACGGGATCGGCGACCGGTTGCGGAAGCTGGCGCAAAAGCGGGACGGCAAGCTCACCATCGAGCTGGGCGCGCTTGCCTGCCGGGTGATCCTCGATGGCACCAACCGGGCGATCGGTGTCGAGTATCTGAAGGGCGAGCGGCTCCATCGGGCCAGCATCCCCGCCGCCCCAGGCCCCGGGGAAACCCGGCGCGTCCTGGCGGGGCGCGAGGTGATCCTCGCCGGCGGCGCCTTCAATACCCCGCAGCTCCTCATGCTGTCGGGGGTGGGCCCGGCGGCGGAGCTGGGCCGCCTCGGCATTCCCCTGCGGGTCGACCTGCCGGGCGTGGGTCGCAATCTCCAGGACCGCTACGAGATCGGCGTGGTCAATGAAATGAGCTTCCCGGAATGGGGCATGCTGAAGGGCGCCACCTATGCGAAGGGCGATCCTCAATACGCCCAATGGAAAAGGGGCCGCGGGGTCTATTCGACCAACGGCGCGGTGCTCGCCGTGATACGGCGATCGCTGCCGGAACGTCCTCTGCCGGATCTATTCTGCTTTGCCATATTGGGCGATTTCAGGGGCTATTACCCCGGCTATTCCAAGGCCTTTGCCGAGCGACGGAACTACCTGACCTGGGTCGTCCTGAAGGCGCATACGGAGAACCGCAACGGCGTCGTGAGTCTTCGCTCCGCCGATCCCCGCGACGTCCCCGATATCAACTTCCACTACTTCAGCGAGGGGAGCGATAGCCGAAACCGCGATCTGGCATCGATCGTCGCCGGAATAAAATTCGTCCGGCGGATGACGGCGGAGTTGAAGAAGGACGGGCTGATCGTTCAGGAGGCGCTGCCGGGTGACGATGTCGTCGCGGAGCGGGATCTGGAAGGCTTCGTCACCCGCAATGCCTGGGGGCATCATGCCTCCTGCTCCTGCGCCATCGGTCCCCGCGACCAGGGCGGCGTTCTCAACGGCGATTTCAGGGTCCATGGAACGCGCGGCCTGCGTGTAGTCGATGCCTCGGTCTTCCCGCGGATCCCCGGCTTCTTCATCGTTAGCGCGATTTACATGATTGGAGAGAAAGCTGCTGACGTGATCCTGGCCGACGCAGGCTGCGGTTATCCATAGGCGCTCGCGCACGGAAAAAAGTGAACGAGGGGAAAATGCGATGACGTCGACGACAAACTCGGCCAAGGAGCCGCGCCGGGCGGAGCCGCGCAAGTTTCCCGAGGTACCTTCCTCGCTGCTCGCCGTGCTGGGTCAGGAGTTCAAGGAGCTGCACCACGGTGCGCCGGTCGACGACAGCTCGCTCATCGCACTCTACCAGAGCGTCCATCGCCTCGAAGCCGCGGGTCAGGAGCCGCGGGCCGCTCTCTGCCTCTCGGGCGGCGGCATCCGCAGCGCCGCCTTGGGTCTCGGCATCATCCAGGGGCTGGCCCGGCACGGTCTGCTTCTGAAATTCCATTATCTTTCGACGGTATCGGGCGGGGGCTATATCGGAAGCTGGCTCACCGCCTGGCGGCGCCATGCGGCGAACGACAAGGCCGTGCTCGAGAGCCTGACCTCACGCCGTGCCGATCCGCCGGAGGAGCCGCGCGAGATCGGCAGCATCCGGGCGGACAGCAACTACCTGACGCCAAGGCTCGGCCTTCTCTCGGCCGATACCTGGACGGCGGTATCCCTCTATGTCCGCAATCTGCTGTTGAACTGGCTGGTCCTGGTGCCGATGTTCGCCGCCGGGCTGCTGGTGCCGCTGGTGGCCAGCCGGTTCCTGGATTGGGCCAGCTGCTCGCCCCAGGCATGGCGATGGGTGGCGCTCGCCCTCGGGCTCCTGCTGATCGGAACGGGACATACGGTCGCCGTCGCCAGCCGGCCTGGCGAAGGGCGTCGCGGCATCGACACGGCGCATTTCCTCCTGTTCGTCCTGCTGCCGACCTATGGCGGCGCCACCGCGCTTGCCGTCTTCGCCGCCCAGGGGGCCGGGCCCTTGACGGGATGCAGCACCGTGCCGCTCTGGCCCGGCGCCGATGTCTGGTGGGCCGGCGCCGCCGCGGCCGCCGTCGTCTATGCCGTTTCCTGGCTTCTCGGGTTCGCCGCCCGCCGGCGCATGACTCTGCGCGCGGGCATGCGTCTCCGGAGTGCTGCCGACCCCTTGCCGCCCTGGGCAAGATTCTGCCTTTGGACGCTGGTCGGCGGGCTGGTCGGCATCTACATCTGGCTGGGTCTCCATTTCTGGGTCGGCAATCCCATGCCGCTCGTGAGCCAGCTATGGGCAACCAGACCCGACCTCGCCCGGGATGCGATCGTGGTCTTTGGCGTGTCCTGGATCGTGCTATCGCTGATGGTCGGCGAAATGCTGTACATCGGCCTCATCAGCTACTCGCGGAACGGCGACGCCGACCGCGAATGGTTGGCCCGAGCGGCGGGCTGGACCGTCGCCGTCACCCTGATCTGGGTGTGCCTTTCCGGGCTCGTGCTGTTCGGCCCGCTGCTGGTCAATCGCCTCGTCAGCTGGCTGGTGCCGCTCCTCGGCGGGGTCAGCGGCATCGTGGGCGCCCTCATCGGCCGCAGCTCCAAGACGGCGGCGACCTCGGCGCGCGACAAAGGAAAGGGATTGTCGACGGCACAGATCGGGCGGATCGCCGCCGTCATCTTCCTGTTGAGCCTGGCGCTTCTCCTCTCCATTACCCTCGTTCCCCTGCTCGACTTCATCGGCAAGGCCCTTGCCTTGGAGCCGAATTCGCCTTGGCGCTTCATCGTCGCCGGTTGCGCCGTGATCCTGCTCGCGGGCCTCAGTTTCCTCGCCTCCTATGCCATCAATGTGAATCGATTCTCGCTGCATGCGGTCTATCGCAACCGGCTCGTGCGGGCGTTCCTCGGGGCGGCCAGAGCCTCGCAGCACCGCAACCCCGATGCCTTCACCGGCTTCGATCTCGACGACAACATCTGGATGCGCAAGCTGTGGCGGCCGGCGGAGGGGATCGCGCCGCGGCTTCTCCATGTCGTCAACATGACCCTCAATGTGGTCCACACGACAAACCTGGCCTGGCAGCAGCGCAAAGCCGAGACCTTCACGGCGACGCCGCTGGCCACCGGCAATCCCTATGTCGGCTATCGACCGACCTCGGCCTATGGCGGGGCCCGGGGGCTGACGCTAGGAACCGCGATGGCGATCTCCGGCGCGGCCGCAAGCCCCAATATGGGGTACCACTCCTCCCCCTTGATCGGCCTGATGATGACCTTGTTCAACGTCAGGCTCGGCTGGTGGTTCGGGAATCCCAGCCATCGAACGACCTGGAAGGGCGAAGGGCCGGTCTTCGGCATCTCCGCCATCGTCCAGGAGCTCCTCGGCTTGACGGACGACGCCAGCCCCTATGTCTATCTCTCGGACGGCGGCCATTTCGAGAATCTCGGCGTCTATGAGATGGTCCGCCGGCGCTGCCGCTACATCGTCGTCAGCGACGCCAGCAGCGACCCCGACGGCGCGCTGGGCGATCTGGGCAATGCCATCCGTAAGATCTGGATCGATTTCGGCATCCGGATCGTTTTCCCCTGCTTCAACATCGAGCCGCGGACGGCGCTCTCCGACGGGGCTCCGGTCAGCAAGCAGCCGAGGTCGGAAGGGGGGGATGAGGCGTGCTATTGCGCCGTCGGCCGGATCATCTATCCCGAGTCCGATGCAGCGCCCGGATATCTGCTCTACATCAAGCCCACGCTCTACGGGAATGAGCCGGTCGACATCCTGAGCTATGCCGCGGAGAGCCCGACCTTTCCGCATGAATCGACCGCCGACCAATGGTTCTCGGAATCCCAGATGGAGAGCTATCGGGCGCTGGGCAGCTATATCGTCAACCGGATCTGGGAACGCGAACCGCCCGACCCGGGTGCGCCGGGTAAAGTCGGCCTCGCCCATCTCGTCGAGCGCGCCTGCGATCACGGCCGGATGACGAAGGAGCAGAAGGACGAGTTGCTAAGTCCCTGACCCCGGGGCGGTTTCGAATGTTAACCAACCCTTCATCCGAGCCTTCGTCGAGCCACAGGGGCGTCGCGGCCCCATTTTTCGCCCCCCGTCTTAACGGGGTGGTGACAAGGCGCCGATAACCTGCGGCCTTCGGTCCGATCATTCGCTGGGGGAACGGTCAATGTCGATGCGCAGATGCCAGGTCTTCTCGGGGGCGCTGCTGCTCAGTGCCTCCCTGCTGCTCGCCGGGTTGGATTGCGCCGCGCAATCCAGCGGACATGTCCTCGACGAGGCGCGTCAGGCTGGCCGGGACGCCGCCTCGCTTCCCATGGCGAGCGAGGACTATTTCCACGACATGGACGGCGGGGTCGCGCTGTCGCCCGACGAGATCAAGGGCCGCAACATGTGGATCGTGTGGTCCGGCGGCAATGATCGTTTCTGGGACGGCATGACCGCCTCGACCTTCGGTGCCTTCGATCTCCTGAAGATCGTCGCCTACGACCCCGCCAAATCCGTCAATCGGAACCGGCGGTGGAACTATCTGGGCCTCATGAACGAGCCTTGCTTCGACCCGCCCACGCAAGCCGATCCGAAGCGCTTCGGCCTGATGCTCGATCAGCGCCGCGCCGATTGTCCGCCGGATCCCTTCGAGAACGAGACCGAGTATCCCGGGATCGCCATCGGCGCCCGGGGCAAGACCGTTCCCGTGGGCTCGCTCTACGGCTATGCCAGCGGAATCGTGGGACTCAGGCTCTTTCCCAATCCCGCCTTCGACGCGGCCGCCGCCGCGCGTTGGGATGCCGCCAGATATTTCAGTGATCCCAGCTACTACAACGATCCGAAGCTGGTGCGCCCCTATCGCGTCGGCATGTCCTGCGGATTCTGCCACATCGGCCCCAATCCGGTGCACCCGCCGGCCGATGCCGCCCATCCCCAATGGGCCGATCTCAGCTCCACCGTGGGCGCGCAATACATGTGGGTCGATCGGCTCTTCGTCTATGACGCCCGCGCCGACAATTTCATGTACCAGCTCGTGCACACCTACCGTCCGGGCGCGATGGACACCTCCCTGGTCTCGACGGACAACATCAACAACCCGCGGACGATGAATGCCGTCTATGCCATCGGCCCCCGCCTCGCCATCGCACAACGCTGGGGACAGGAGCGCCTCGTCGGCGGCGAGCTCAACAACAAGCAGCTCAACGATTTCGTCGCCAGCGGCCAGCTGCCCGCGGCCATGAGCCAGTTCTACAAGAAGCCGATGGTATGGACGCCTCATGTGCTGAAGGACGGTTCGGATTCCGTCGGCATATTGGGGGCGCTCAACCGCGTCTATCTCAACATCGGCCTGTTCAGCGAGGAATGGCTGCTGCATTTCAATGCCATCGCCGGCGGCAAGCCGATATCGCCGATCCTGATCTCCGTTGCCGAGAAGAACTCCAGCTATTGGCAGGCGACCGAGGCAGGCACGCCGTCCACGGCCCTATACTTCTTGAAGGCCGCGCAGCCGCATCATCTGAAGGACGCGCCGGGCGGCGGGAAATATCTGGACGCCGATCAGGCCGTTCTCGATCGTGGCAAGACCGTCTTCGCCGAGACCTGCGCCCGCTGCCATTCCAGCAAGGCGCCGCGGCCCGCCGCGGGGCTCGACCCCGCCGGTTGTGCCGGCCCCGGCTATCTGAAATGCTGGAACAAATATTGGGCCTGGACCAAGACCGAGGACTACAAGCGCCAGATGCGCGCCATCGTGGATGCGCCCGACTTCCTCGACGGCAATTATCTCTCGGCCGATTTCCGCGTGCCGGTCACCCTGCTGCAGACCAACGCCTGCAGCCCGCTGGCCACCAACGCCCTTGCCGGCAATATATGGGACAATTTCTCCTCCCATTCCTACAAGTCGCTGCCTTCCGTCGGCACCATCAAGGTCAACGACCCCTTCACCGGTGCGGTGCGCGACTACAAGATGCCCGCCGGCGGCCGCGGCTATACGCGGCCCCCTTCCCTCATCAGCCTGTGGTCGACGGCGCCCTTCCTGCTCAACAACAGCGTCGGTCCCTTCGAGCAGGACCCCTCGGTGGATGCCCGAATGCGGGTCTTCCAGGCCTCCATCGAGCAGATGCTATGGCCGGAGAAGCGGGCCAAGGACCCCATATTGGGCGACAAGGTGCCGGGGGTGATCGACCGGACCTACACCCGCAGCTATATCCGCATCCCGGCCGCCTATGTGCCGGAGATCCTGCGCTCGCTGAAGGGGCCGGCGCACGACCTGCTGCCGAAGCTGATCGATGCCGACGGCACCATCAACATCGGGCCGATTCCCGCCGGCATCCCGGTCAACCTTCTGGCCAATATCCGGCCGCTGCCCGAAAGCAGCGATCCGGTGGTGGTACTTGTCCATGTGGCGCGCCTCGTCAAGCTGCTGGTGACTCTCAAGATCGATCTGCTGACCATGCCCGCCAATGCGACGGACGAGCAGCTGCGCGCCAAATTCGCCAATCTGGCGCCCACCATGCTCGAGCTCAGCAAATGTCCGGATTTCGTCGCCAATCGCGGCCACTACTTCGGCACCGGCAAGGTCGGAAGCGAGCCGGCTCTGAGCGATGATGACAAGCGGGCGCTGATTGAGTTTCTGAAGACGTTTTAGAGTCGGGCTGGGCACTTTTTTCATCGTCATTCCCGCGAACGCGGGAATCCAGGGCCTCATGCTCGGGAGCTTGCCGGTTGCCCTGGATCCCCGCTTTCGCGGGGATGACGGAAGAGAGGCCTCAGGCCTTGCCGGCCTCTCCCTCGCCGACCCTGGCGGCCAGGGAGGCGGCCATGAAGCGGTCGAGATCGCCGTCGAGCACGGCCTGGGTGGCGCTGGTCTCCACCCCGGTGCGCAGGTC
>DATHQQ010000191.1:0-3055 GCA_035482595.1 Verrucomicrobiia bacterium | reverse complement strand
TGAAGCCATTCCGGTCAGTTACCCCGAGCCGAACGATTTCAACGCGCTTCGCCATTTGTGTCTCGCCAAGATCACCGCCGACGATGGACAGGTGGGGTGGGGCGAATCGATCACGCAGTTTCCCGAGGCCAATTTCGCCGCGAAGGCGATCATCGAAGGCATGGCGCCGAATCTGATCGGCAAGAACCCTGTGCAGACCGAAACCCTCTGGCGGCAGAACAAGCAGCAGGCGTGGTGGTACGGCTATCACGGCGGCATCGCATCCTACGCCGTGGCTGCGATCGACATCGCCCTATGGGATCTGAAGGGTAAGGCGCTCGGCAAGAGCGTGCTCGATCTGCTCGGAGGTCCGGTGCACGACCGCCTGCCGGCGATCGCCTCCTGCCACGCGCATTACGAGTCGATCCCCGAAATGGCGGAAGAAACTGCGGAGTGGGTCTCGACCGGCCTGCAAGGGCTCAAGACCGGCTTCGGCAAGCGCGGCAATGCGCGTCTCGGTTACGATCACGACCGCGACGTCGCCTATGTCAAAGCCATGCGGCAGATGCTCGGCAAGAAGATGCTGATGATCGACAACGGCATCGCCATCAAATGGGACGTCACCGACGCCGTGCGGCGCGCCAAGGCGATGGAGGAATACAACCTCGCCTGGATCGAGGAGCCGCTCGGAGCGTGGGACCCTGAAGGCTATGCAAACCTGCGCGCCAAGACCACGACCCGCATCGCCTATGGCGAGCGTGAATGGACGCTCGAGCAGTTCGAGCGGGTGCTGGCCACCGGCACCGTCGACGTGATCGGCGTGGATCCGGGACGGGGCGAGGGCATCACCGGCTTCAAGAAGGTCTGCGACCGGGTCGAGGCCTACCGCCGCCAGGCCAACGCCCATGCCTGGTCCTCGGCGATCGTGACGGCGGCGAGCCTCGCCATCTCATTCAGCTCGCCGGCCTGCAAGCTCTTCGAGTTCAAGCCGCTGCGCAATCCGATGCAGCACGATCTCGTGACCAAGCCCTTCGATCATGTGGACGGCTGGGTCTATCCCCCCACCGGTCCGGGGCTGGGCATCGAGGTCATCGAGGAGGTCGTCGAGGGGTTCCGCAGCGAGAAAGTGCTGGAGCGCGCAAGACAAGGAGAGGTCGGAGGCTCCGCCGACATGAACCGTCAACCACGTCAACTGACGCAAATTGGGAGGATCAAATGGAACGGACAAAAAAGAAGCTGGCCATCGCGCTCGGCGCCGCGGCGCTCAGCCTGACGGCGGCAGCCGGGATCGGCCAAGCCTGGGCCGACGACAACGGGGCGTCGCAGATTCCGACCAGCGGGGACAAGCTCGCCGGGGCGCCGGATTCGGCGACCTTGCCCTGGGGCACCTTCACCCTCGATCCGAAGATCGCCGCCAAGGTCAAGAACCACGAGCCGATCAACTACGTCTTCTCCTATCAGGCTTCGGGCATTCCATTGTTCTCGCAGCAGTATATGCAGGGCTTCAAGCGCGGCTGCGAGATGGGCAAGGCGATCTATCCCATGGAATGTGCCGCCATCGCTCCGGTGCAGACCGACCCCAATCAGCAGGTCTCCCAGATCGAGGCCAAGCTCGCCGCCGGGGCCATCGACTGCATCTCCATCGAGCCGGTGACCTCGGATTCGACCACGGCGATCGTCAACAAGCTGATGGCGCGGGGCATCCCTGTCTTCACCGTGGGCGTCACCTCCCGCGGCCATGAATTCACCAACTTCACCCAGACGCCCCTGAAGGAGGGAGCGACGGCGGCGGAGATCGTGCTGAAGTGGATGGATTCCACCGGCAATCATCTGAAGGTCTTCGCCGTCTCCGGCGGCGACCCGGCCCAGTTCTGGGCCCAGGGCCGCATGAAGGGCTTCCGCGAGGCGATCGAGAAGGCGATCCCCGATGCGAAGTTCGTGGTGACGGAGGCCAATGCCATCAACACCTCCTACGATCCGGGCAAGACCTTCGACACCTACAAGGCCTTCCTCTCGGCCCATCCGGAAGTCGAGTTCATCGAGAACGTCGACATCGGCGCCGAATATGCCGACAAGGCCATCGTCGGCCTGGGCCGCCAGGGCAAGGCCTTCACCATCGGCTGGAACGTCAGCAAGGGTCAGCTCGATGCCATCGAGAACGGCGTCCAGGCGGCTCTGCTCGACCAGCGCTGGCCGGACCAGGCAGCCTTCGGCGGCCCGGCCTGTGCCCAGTTCCTGGCCAATGGCGTGGTCCTGCCGAATACCCAGACGCTTCGGCCGGTGCTGAAGGCGGATGTGGCGCAAGCCCGGACGGAGCTTGATAAGATCCTGTCCTCGGGCAATTGAGAAAGCTGCTGAGGTCCCCCTCGCCCCCGTAGGGGGAGAGGGCCGGGGTGAGGGGGCCTCAGTTGACGCGCGAGATGCAGCCGGAGGGTCTGCGCATGAAACCACCACCCCCTCACCCCGACCCTCTCCCCCTTTGGGGGGCGAGGGGGATAAGAGACCCGCACTTTATTTTTAAAGAATACAGATGACGATGAGCAAAGCAGAGCCGGTCCCATCCCCCATTTCGCAGGCCTCGCGCTTTTCGGCGGCGGGGCGTGCCACCTTCGATATCGCTCTGCGCCTGGGCGGGCTCTTCGTCGCCATCCTGCTCGTCGCCGCCGCCTTCTACATGATCAACAGCGCCTTCCTGAACATCGACGTCATCATCTCCGTGCTCCGCTCCATGAGCTCGGTGGCGATCATGGCGCTGGGCCTGACCCTGGTCATCGTGGTGGGGGAGATCGATCTCTCCTTCGGCGCCATGTATGGGCTCGCCGCCAATTCGCTCGCGGTCATCTGGATCCTGGGGGGCGTGCCGATCTATATCGCCATCCCGATCGCCATCGGCATCGGCGGGCTGGTGGGCGTGTTCAACGGCGTGCTGACGACATGGCTCAAGATCCCCTCCTTCATCGTGACCCTGGGCAGCTACAATCTGCTCTACGGCCTGTCGCTCTATGTCACCAACGCCTCGACCTTCAATCCGGTCTATCCGCCGGAGGGCTACCCCGTCGCCCCGGACCAGCTCGCC
>DATHQQ010000190.1:0-3317 GCA_035482595.1 Verrucomicrobiia bacterium | reverse complement strand
GCCGGCGCCGAGAAAGCTGAGATTCTTCTCGCAGGTCTCGTTGCGCGAGAGCGTGGTGATCAGATGGCGCTTCAACTCCGCTTCGGATTTCAGCTGGCGCGGCAGCTTGAGCGGCGATTTCAGGCGATGGGCGACGGGGATCTGCTGGAACAGCTCCTCGATGCTGCCCGCGCCGATCTCCCTGAGCATGGCCTGCTTGATGTCGGCCAGGGAATTGGCCATCCAGGGATGGGCCGAAGATTCGTTCGATTTCAAAGCCTTGACCTCCCAACCGCCGCGAAGCGCATTGAAAGCGCTCATCATGTATGCGCCGTGCATTCTTGCATCGGGTGCGAGATCAACGCAATCCGGGAGGTGGTGAAGCGACCCGGCCATGGCGGCCGAGGAGGAGGTCTTCAGGTGTCGATCCGCATCATGGTCGAGACGCCCGGCGCCAGGCGGACGCGGATATAGCCGCGGAGCAGCTCGTCCACTGCCGGGTCGCCTGTATCCGCCAAGAGGCGGTTCTCGCCCAGGACCAGGATCTTCTGCTGGCTCGCCAGCAGAATGATGTTCTCGCGGCCGACGGCGCGGATCACTTGCGCGCCGATCTGCTGGTTGCCGCGGCCGAAGCTGTAGCCCTGGCCGCCGATGATGCCGAGGACGATTCGGGCCGGCCGCCCTTCCACCAGCCTGGCGAGCTCGGCCCCGGTGAGGTCGCGCCCGATGAGCTTGCCGTCGAGAACGGCGTCGACGCCCAGCAGGCTGCCCTCCACCCCAAGATGATGGAGGACACGCTGGGTCGTAGTGCCGGGTCCGATCACATAGAGAAGCCCGGGCGCCATCTCCTCGGCGATCTCGCGGCAGAGCGCATCGAGCGTCGCATCCTCCGCCGACCCGCCGGCCTTGGGATTCTGCATCAGCCGGCGCTCGAAAGGCACGCGGGCATAGCCGTAGAGCCGAGCCGAAAGCCGGCCGGCGCGCAACCCCTCTTCGTCGATATCCATGACCTCCGCCTGCCGAAAGGCGATTTTTCCATCGCGATCCACCGCCAACAGGGCCGCGAGCTGCCCCGCGGCCTCGGGACTGACGGCGAAGACCGCCGACTGCATTTTGACCCCGGCGGGAATGCCGAGGATCGGGAAATCGCTCCCCACCGCATCGAGGATATCGCGCGCCGTGCCGTCGCCGCCGGCGAAGAGAATCAGCCACACGCCGCGCTCCCGAAGCGCCCTTGCCACGCGTCGGGTATCCTCGGCCGAGGTCTCCGCCGCGGCCGCGCCCTCGATCGCCTGGACATCGAAGCCAGCGGCTTTCGCGACATCGGCGCCCATGGTGCCGGGGGCCGCCAGGATCGGAAACCCGCCGGCATCGGCGGCAAGCCGGGCCAGGGCGCGCCGTGCCCGGGCCGGCGCCAGGGGCTCGGCGCCCAGGGCGCGCGCGCGGGCGAGGATGGCGGCGCCGTCCGTGCCCTTGAGGGCGGTGCTGCCGCCCATGCCGGCGATGGGATTGACGATGAGACCGATCTTGCGCGCGGCCGCGGCCATGGGAGTCTCGGGATGTTGCGGCAAGCGGGAATTCAACCTAATGATGCCGGCCATCGCGGGCAACCGCCCCGAGCTCTGCCAGGATACTCATGACCTCACCCGCTTTCCCGCCCCGTATTCGCCTCGCGCCCGATCTCGAGATCAGCCGCATGGTCACCGGCCTCTGGCAGATCGCCGATATGGAGCGTGACGGTCCGGCCCTCGATCCCGACAAGGGTGCCACGGCCATGGCCGGCTATGCCGCGGCCGGCTTCGACAGTTTCGACATGGCCGATCACTACGGTAGCGCCGAGATCATCACCGGCCGCTTCCTCGATCTGGCGCGGCGCGGCAAGATCGCCGGCGCCAGCGGCAAGCCACCGACCGCCTTCACCAAATGGTGCCCCGAGCCCGGCCCCATGACGCCACCGATCGTGCGCGCCGGCATCGAGCGCAGCCTGACCCGCATGGGACTCGAGCGCATCGACCTGCTGCAGCTCCATTGGTGGATGTATGAGCATCCCGCCTATCTCGACGCCATGGCCGAGCTGGCGAAGCTCCAGGCGGCGGGCAAGATCGGCCATCTCGGCCTGACCAATTTCAACACCGATCACCTCCGCGTGTTGGTGAAGCATGGATTCCCCATCGCCACCAATCAGGTCTGCTTCTCCTTACTGGACCGGCGCGCCGGGGAGGAGATGAGCGAATTCTGCCTCGCCCATGGCATCCGGCTTTTGGCCTATGGCACGCTAGGCGGCGGGTTCCTCTCCGAGCGCTGGGTCGGCCAAGCGGAGCCGTCGGCGCCGGACATCGCCGATTGGAGCAAGATGAAATATCGGCGCTTCATCCAGGCCATCGGCGGCTGGGAGGCGCTGCAGGCGATCCTGAGTGCCGCCCATCGTGTGGCGAAAAAGCATGGAGTCTCCATCGCCAATGTGGCCACACGCTGGATCCTGGATCAGCCAGCCGTCGCCGCGGTCATCGTCGGTGCCCGGCTCGGCGAGCGCGAGCACCGCGAGGATAATCTGCGCAGCTTCGCCTTCGATTTCGACGCCGAGGACAAGGCACTGATGGACTCAGCGCTTGCCCGCTCGACCCGGATCCCCGGGGATTGCGGCGATGAGTACCGCAAGCCCCCTTATCTCACGGCCTCGGGCGACCTCTCCCATCATTTGGCCCAATTCCCCAGCGTCTACAAGGCGACGCCGGTGCCCGACCGGCCGGAGCGGCTGCGCATCGATACCGGCAGCATTTGGGAGCCCCTCGCGGGCTATAGCCGCGCGGTGAGGCTGGGCGATCGGATATTGGTGAGCGGGACGACGGCGACCCATGGCGCCGGCGAGGTCGTCTGCCCCGGCGATGCCGCCGGGCAGGCCGTCTATATCCTCGACAAGATCGCCGCCAGCCTGAGCGCGCTCGGCGCCAGCCTCGACGACGTCATCCGCACGCGCATCTATCTCAGGGATACGGCGCAATGGGAAGGCGTCTCGCGGGTCCATGGCCGCTATCTCGGCCATATCCGCCCGGCGAACACGCTGGTCGGCGCCGCGCTGGTGGGAGATTACGAGGTGGAGATCGAGGCCGAGGCGGTGGTAGCGAGTTGAGCCTCGATCCCTTCTTCTTCTCCCTCGCCCCCCGATAGGGGTGAGCGGGTCCCGCCTCGCGAAAGCCGGAATCCAGGGGCCACATGATCAGCACCTTGCCGCTCGCCCCTGGACTCCGGCTTTCGCCGGGGTGACGGAAGAGAATAGGGTCAGGACCCCGCCTGAGCGGGCGGCGGCGGATCCTTCTCCGGCTGGTGGCGCTCGCCCG
>DATHQQ010000189.1:0-9470 GCA_035482595.1 Verrucomicrobiia bacterium | reverse complement strand
CTCCATGACCGTGGCGGCGAGCTTCGGCCTGGCCTCGGCGCTATCGGTCGTGGTGCTGGGAGATGAGAGCGGCTATCTCGCCGGCGAGAACCAGAAGATGAAGATCGCCGCCATCGAGGCCATGTGGGACACGGAGCCCGCGCCGGCCGCCATCACCGTGATCGGCATTCCCGACATGGCCGGGCGCAAGACCGATTACGCCATCAAGATCCCGTGGGTGCTCGGCCTGATCGCCACCCGCTCCGTCGATACGGTCATTCCCGGCATCAACGATCTCGTCGCCGATGACGCCAAGCGCATCAAGAGCGGCATGATCGCCTACGGGGCGCTGGCGAAGATCCGCAGCGATCCCGCCGACGGTGCCGCCCGGGCCGATTTCGACGCCCATGTCGGCGATCTGGGCTACGCCCTGCTGCTGAAGCCATTCACCGACAAGGTCACCGATGCCACGCCGGAACAGATCCAGCAGGCCGCCTGGACCACCGTGCCCCATGTGGCGGCACTCTTCTGGGCCTTCCGGATCATGGTCGGATTCGGCCTGATCTTCATCGCCTTCTTCGCCTTCGCCTTCTGGCTCTCGATGGTACGCCGCCTCGACCGCTACCGCTGGTTCCTGCGATCGGCCCTGCTCATTCTTCCCGCGCCCTGGATCAGCATGGAGCTCGGCTGGTTCGTCGCCGAGAACGGCCGCCAGCCCTGGACGATCGATGGCGTGCTGCCGACCTTCCTTTCCGTCTCCAGCATCACGCCCGGCCAGGTGGGATTCAGCATCGCGGGCTTCGTGATCTTCTACACCACCCTTGCCGTGGTCGAGCTCTACCTGATGCTGAAATACATCCGCCTCGGGCCGGAGGGCGTCCATGGGGGCGGCCACGGGACGGCAGAGACCGCACGCCTCACCCCCGGCCCCTCGCGCTACCCCGGCCGGCGGCCGGCGGAATAGGGGGCCGCCATGCACCTCCTCGATTACGAGACGCTCCGGTTGATCTGGTGGCTGCTGCTGGGCGTGCTGCTGATCGGCTTCGCCGTCATGGACGGCTTCGATCTCGGCACCGGCATGCTGCTTCCCTTCATCGCGCGCACCGACGGCGAGCGACGGATTGTCATCAACACGGTGGGGCCGGTCTGGGAGGGCAATCAGGTCTGGCTCATCCTGGGCGCCGGCGCCATCTTCGCCGCCTGGCCCGCGGTCTATGCCACGGCTTTCTCCGGCTTCTACCTCGCCATGTTCGTGGTCCTCTGCTCGCTCATCCTGCGGCCCGTGGGTTTCAAATTCCGCAGCAAGATGCCGGGCCCGCGCTGGCGCGGGACCTGGGACTGGCTGCTCTTCCTCGGCGGCTTCATGCCGGCGCTGATCTTCGGCGTGGCGGTGGGCAATGCGCTCCGCGGCGTGCCCTTCCGCTTCGACGAGACCCTGCGCCTCACCTATGAGGGCGGGCTGATCGGGCTTCTCAATCCCTATGCGCTGCTTTGCGGCCTCGTCTCAGTCACCATGCTGGTGATGCATGGTGGGGCCTGGCTTGCGGCCAAGGCCGAGGAACCGGTGGCCGGACGGGCGCGCCGGACCGCCTTCCTGGCCTCCTTCCTCCTCATCCTGCTCTTCGTCCTCGCCGGCGTCTGGACGGGAAGCAGCATGGGCTACCGGATCACCGGCGCCCTCCTCCATGACGGGCCCTCCAACCCCCTGGGCAAGACGGCGGAGGCAGCGGCAGGCGCCTGGCTCGCCAATTACAGCGCCTTTCCCTTGACCATGCTGGCGCCGCTTGTCGCCGTTCTCGGCGCGCTGCTGGCAGCGGCCTTCACCCGCGGCGGCCGGCGCGACGGTTTGGCCTGGATCGCCAGCGCGCTCAGCGTGGCCGGGGTGGTGGCGACGGCGGGGGTCAGCATGTTCCCCTTCATCCTGCCCTCCTCCCTCGATCCCAGGAGCAGCCTCACGGTCTGGGATGCATCCTCGAGCCAGACGACCTTGGGGGTGATGCTGATCGCGGCCGTAATCTTCGTGCCGCTCATCATCGCCTACACGGGCTTCGTCTATCGCGTGCTCCGCGGCCGGGTAACGGGGCAGCAGGTCGAGGCGGATCACGAGAGCTATTGAGGACAGGAGAGACGGGCAATGTGGTATTTCAGCTGGATCCTGGGTCTCGGTCTCGCCTGCTCTTTCGCGATCCTCAATGCCATGTGGTACGAGGTCATGGCCGACGATCACGAGTGACGGCGCGCTCTGCCTGACTGGACCAAATACCTCCGCTGCTATCCCCGCGAAAGCGCTGCGGCACAGACACATCTCGTTGGTCGCCGTCGCTACTTTTTCTCCCTCCCCCTGCGGGCCGTAAGGCCCGCGCATTGACGGGGGAGGGCCGGGGTGGGGGTGGCCGTATTCTCGACCATGCGCCGATGCGGCGCAGACTCTTCGTGATCCGCGGACGCGGATCCCACCCCCCACCCTAACCCTCCCCCGCAAGGGGGGAGGGGACATAAAGGAAAGCCGGCTCTGCTAATGACGATAGGTGGCGACTGACGAGGGCAGCACAACCGGCGATAGGGCGCCTCCCGGCGCGGCTATCGGTCGCGCTTTGATTCTCCGGGCCCGATGGGCTATGTCAGCAGCCCTATCAGCATCGGGGCCGTCGCATGACATTGCTTCAGTCGATTCTCCTGGCCGCCCTCCAGGGCGTGACCGAGCTCTTCCCGGTCAGCAGCCTCGCCCATGCCGTCATCGTTCCCCCCCTGCTCGGCTGGCCCGTCGACCAGGATTCCCCGGCCTTCCTGCCCTTTCTGGTCATGCTGCATCTCGGCACGGCGGCGGCCCTGCTGATCTATTTCTGGCGCGAGTGGATCGACATCCTCTTCGCCCTTCTCGGCCGCGGCGGCGCGGCCGCCGTCGCAGCGAACCGGCAGTTGTTCCTGATGATCGTCATCGGCACGATTCCGGCGGTGATCATCGGCTTCGCCCTGGAACATTTCCTGCGCAGCCTGTTCGGCGCGCCGACGGTGGCGGCCGCCTTCCTGATGGTGAACGGCATCGTCCTCCTGATCGCCGAGCGGCTGCGCCGGCGCGCGGGCGCGGGCAATCTCGGCCAGCTCACCTGGCGCCAGGCGCTTTTCATCGGCACCTGCCAATGCGGTGCCCTGATTCCCGGCCTCTCGCGCTCGGGCCTGACCATGGGGGCGGGCCTGGCCACGGGCCTGACCCATGCCGAATCCGCCCGCTTCTCCTTCCTGCTGGCGACGCCGATCATCGCCGGGGCCGGGGTGCTCGAGCTGCCGAAGCTGATCCATCACGGCGCCGATGCCGGCATCACGCTCAGCACCGCGGTCATCGCCGGCATCGTGGCGGCAGTCACCGCCTATGCCAGCACGGCCTTTCTCATGTATTTCTTCAAGCGCCACGATTTCCGGGCCCTGAACCCCTTCGCCTACTACTGCCTGGCGGCGGGGCTCGTGGCCGTGGTGCTGCTCAGAGGGCTGATCTGAGCCTGCCCTCGCCATGAGCCTGCCATCGGCCGAAGCGCAGACGAAGGCCGAGGCGCTCCTGGCCCGGTGGCGCAGCTTTCGCCAGAAGGCCCGCAACGACGATCTCTTCCTCATCTTTCTGGCGGTAGTGGCGGGGATGCTCGCCGCCGCCGGGGTCATCGCCATGCGCTGGGCGGTTTCCCAGCTGCATCAGATCCTCTACGGCGTCGGCGCGGGGGACGACGCCCTGCAGCAGGCGGTGCTCGTCTGGTGGCGGCCTTTCGTGGTGCTGGGCGGCGGCGGCCTCGCCTATGGCGTCATCGCCCATCTCCTGCGCCGCTGGCGCAAGCATGAGGCCCTGGACGTGATCGAGGCCAATGCGCTCCACGGCGGCATCATGTCGCTGAAGGACAGCCTGGTCGTCTCGGGGCTGACCGTCGGCGCCGTGGGGCTTGGCGCCTCGGTCGGGCTCGAGGCCGGCGTGACACAGTTCGGCGGCGCGGTGGCGAGCTCGATCGGCCGGCGCCTGAAGCTGAGCCGGGCCTCGCTGCGCACCATGGTCGGCTGCGGGGCCGCCGCGGCGATCGCGGCCGCCTTCAACGCCCCCCTGGGTGGCATCTTCTACGCCCTCGAGCTGGTGATCGGCGGCTATGCCGTCAGCGCCCTGATACCGGTCGCGGTCGCCGGCATCACCGCGACGCTCACCGCCCATCTCGTCTTCGACGTCAACCCGATCTATTACATCGTCACGCCGCCGATGCTGACCAGCACCGACTATCTGCTGTTCTGCGCCCTGGGTGTTGCCGCCGCCGGCGTCGGGGTGGGGGTGATGCGCGCGGCGACCACGGTGGAGGCCCTGTTCCGATGGGCCGTCATCCCGCTGTGGCTGCGCCCGGCCTTCGGCGGGCTGGCCGTGGCGGCCCTCGGCCTGTTCCATCCGGAGGTGCTGGGCTCGGGCCATGGCGAGCTGAACACGCTCCTGACCACGCATCTGACGCTGGGGCTGATGCTGGCGCTCCTGCTCGCCAAGACCCTCGCCTCGGCCATCTCCATCGGCTGCGGATTCCGCGGCGGCCTGTTCAGCGCCTCGCTCTTGATCGGCGGCTTCCTCGGCAGCGCCTTCTGGCTGGTCTGCTTTCATTTCATCCCGGCGGATGTGGCCGTCAATTCCGCCTATGCCGTGGTCGGCATCGGTGCCGTCGCCGCCTCGGTGGTGGGCGCGCCCATGACCATGATCCTGCTGGTCTTCGAGACCACCTCCGATTACACGGTGACCCTGGGCGTGGCGCTCGCCGTCATCATCGCCACGGTCGGGACGCGGCGCTGGTTCGGCTATTCCTTCTCCACCTGGCGATTCCATCTGAAGGGCGTCGGGCTGAAGGGCGCCTATGACATCGGGCGCATGTACGACCTGACCGTGCGCCGGGTGCTGGACCGCGACATCCTCCGGGTCGAGGGCACCACGAAGCTCGCCGAGCTGCCCCAGCTCTTCCGGGGCCGGCGCGAGCCCATCGCCTTCGTCCAGCAGCCGGACGAGACCTTCATCGGACTGATCGAGGCCACCGAGGTCAATGCCAAGCTCGGCGAGCCCGGCGAAGGAGAGGCCACGGCGGAGAGCCTCGCCCATCGCCCGGCCAAGCTGCTGACGCAGCAGGATCGCCTCAGCACCGCGCTCGCTGTCTTGGAAGCCGGCGAGTTCGACTGCGCTCCGGTGGTCATGTCGCCGACCGATCCCCGACTGATCGGCTGCGTCCATGAATCCGACCTGCTGCGCTCCTATATCGAGGAAGCCGACCGGATGCGACGCGAGGATCTGGGCGGGGTCGGGCTTTTCGCCGAATCGGCCCGGCGTTCCGACGAGGATTGAGGGCCGATGAGGATCGAGGGGACCCGCCGTCGCCGGTGGGACGGTGACCAAAAAAATTCTGCCCCGAAACGGCCAGGATCGCCGCGAAAACACCACAATCCGCCCCTAGATTTGCAACCATGCCTCGCGCGACGGACGCAGGAAAGCCTGCGGCGCGGCGTGCAAGGAGATGGCGGGGCCCCGGGTGTTTGCCCATTCACAACCCCGCCTTGAAACTGGCAGGTAGGCCATGACCGCCCGTCGATCGTTGTTCCCCGTTCGCTTGTTCTTCGCCGGAGTCCTGGCCACAGCCTTCGGCTTGGCGCCCTCCGGCACCGCATCGGCCGAAACCCCGAGCCCCGGGCCGGAGGTCCAGGTCTTAGGGGCACCGGCCCCGACCCCCGGCACCGCCGCCCAGGACCAGGCCGATCCGTCCAGCCGCGTCGGGCGGCTGGCGCAGATCACCGGCACCGTCTCCTTCCATACCTCCGACGAATCCCAGTGGGAGGCGGCGACCCTCAACTATCCCATCACCAGCGGCAATTCGCTCTGGACCGAGCCGCAGGCCCATGCGGCGATCGATGTCGGCGGCAGCCGCCTCTATCTCGACGGCTCGACAGAGCTCGACATCGGCACGCTGAACGATCAGGGCTTCCAGGCGTCGCTGCCCCAGGGCGCGATCTATCTGCGCGCCGGCAACGACGGCAGCTTCGAGATCGATACCCCGCGCGGCGCCGTCACCATCAGCCAGCCCGGCCATTACGAGATCGTCGCCGGCGACGCCACCCATCCGACGACGGTCACGGCGCTGGACGGCACGGCCCAGATCGCGGGGCCGGGCGTCAACATGACGGTCACGGGGCCGCAGACCGCCTCGCTCACGGGGCAGAACCCGGTCACGGGCACGACGGGCCTCGCCCAGCGCGATGATTTCATCGCCTATGCCGACAATGTCGAGCAGCCTTACCTCAACCCCGCGCCCGCCCAGCAGCAGGCCGAGCAGCAGACCCAGCAATATGTCTCGCCCGGCGTGACGGGTGCCCAGGATCTCGGTCAATACGGCGAGTGGCAGCAGACTCCGGACTACGGCCCGGCCTGGTTCCCGCAGGTCGCCATCAGCTGGGCGCCCTACCGCTACGGCCATTGGGCCTATATCGCGCCCTGGGGCTGGACCTGGATCGACGATGCAAGCTGGGGATTCGCCCCCTTCCATTACGGGCGCTGGGCGCATTTCCACCATCGCTGGTGCTGGGTGCCAGGGGGCTTCGGCGACCGGCCGGTCTATGCCCCGGCGCTGGTCAGCTTCCTCGGCAATCTTCTCGGCATCAATCTCGGCGGCGGGCCGGCGGTGGGCTGGATCCCGCTGGGCCCCCGCGAGGTCTGGTATCCGCCCTATCGGCACGGGCCGCACTACTTCCGCGACGTCAACTATTGGGGCGGCGGAAGATACGGGAACTTCAACGACGCCAGGAACGTCAACATCCCGCTCCGCAATTTCCTGAACCAACGCGACGCGACGCTGGTGGCGGCCTCCGCCATGGCCAATTCGCAGCCCATCGGCCGGTCCTTCCATGACATCACCCCCGCCGAATGGCAGGGCAAGTTCGCCAATGTCGCCGCCCGGAGCGGCGAGGTGCCGGTGAAGCCGACGCTGCGGACCGCCGGCCTCACCCCGACCACGGCGCGGCAGTTCGGCCAGGTCCTGGCCGCCAATGGCCAGCTTCCCGGCCGGCCACAGGCCCCGGGGCCCCAGGTAGCGGCGAACAACCGGACCGGCATCACTTTGGGCAATGGGCGCAGCCTGCCGAACTTCACGGCGGCTCAGCCGAACGGCGCCAAGATCCAGGCCCAAAATGGAAATACGGGCGGGAATGCAAATGCCGGCGGGGCTGGCCGGATCATCACCCTGGGCAATACCGATGAGCAGGGCAGCCGGCCGGGGCAGAGCTTCGGCGGCTTCAGCCAGCGGAATCAGATGCTGCAGGGTCAGAACCAGGTGAAGCCCGGGGCGCCGGGGCCGGCCATCCTGCCGCGCGGCTTCACCGCCATGCCGAACGCCGCCACGGGCAGCAGCCAGAACGGCAGCCAGCGCTGGGCCTTCCTTCCGCCGCTGCAGAAGCAGGGGCAAGGCGGCAATCAGGCAGGGCTGCAAGCCAACGGCTTCAACGCGGTCTGGCCGTCGAAGAACGGCCAGACCCAGCAGCAAGGACAAAGTCAGACCCATGGCCAAGCGACGATCATCGGCCAAAGCGGCACGGGTCAGGGCCTGATCGGTCAAGGCAATGGCGGTCAGGGCAATGGCGGTCAGGGCAACAAGAATCAGCGCTGGGCCAGCCTGACCCCACCGCAGCAGCAGTTGCCGCAGCAGCCCCAGGCTTTCCGCAACGGCCAGCAAGGCGGCACGGCTTTCACAAAGCTGGCGCCCCAGCAGCGCCAGATCTTAAATGGCCAGCAGCAACAGCAGGCCGGCACCCAGCGCCAGACCTTCGCGCCTCAGAGCGGCAACTTCATCTTCCAGCCGCAACAGCAGCAGCGTCAGCCGCAGTTCAAGCAGAGATCAAGATCGGCCGGGACCGGTAACAAGCCCCTGCTGCCGCAGAGTCAGAACCAGCCGAGCGGCAACTAAACCCACTGCCGTCATTCCCGCTTTCGTGGGAATGACGGCAGCGAGTCTTATCTCGCTTGGAGTCGCCCGAACGCCCCCTTAATCCGGCAGGCCGGTGATCAGATAGAGCGTCCTCAATATACCGCTGGGCTCCATCTGGCCCTGGAAGCTCTGGGCGAAGATCTTGGTGATCTCGCCGTCGCGATAGAGGTGGCTGAGCGCCCGATCGACGGCGAGGCGGAAATCCTCATCGCCATGCGGCAGCCCGAGGGCATAGGGCTCCACGGTCAGATAATTGTTGGCCAGCATAAGCTTCTTTGGGTCCTTGCTCTCCTTGACCAAGGATTGAAGGATGGCGCGATCGGCGAAATATGCCGAGATCTCGTTGGCATCCAGCATGGCCAATCCCTCCGAATGGGTCTTGGCGGCCACGACCTCCGCGGCGATGTTCATGTCCTTCAGCGAATTGTTCAGGGCCTCCTGCGTCGTGGTGCCGCCCAGCACGCCGATCTTGCGGCCGGCCATGGCCTGGAGGCTCTGCGGCCCATCGACCCGGATCAGCAGCGAGGCGCCGTCGACGAAAGTAGCGATCGAGAAATCCACCATCTCGCGCCGCGAGAGGGTGGCGGTGGTCGCCTCGCAGAGCAGATCCGCCTTGCCCTGCTGGATCGCCTCGAACCGATCGCTCACCGTCACCGGCACATAGACGATGTTGAGGCTGGGCAAGGCGAGCTGCTGCGTCAGGCTCTTGCCCACCGCGCGGCAGATGTCGACGATATAGCCCTCCGGTTCTGCGCTGCCGGCGGTCTGGAAGGAGAAGGGCGGCGCATCCTGGCGGTAGGCGATGCGAAGCGTCTTGTCCTGGCGCAGGCGGTCGAGCGTGCCGGCCGCGGCATCCGGCGCCGTGGCGCCCGCCGCAGCAATCGCCAAGCCGGCCAGAACCAATGCCGCGAATGATCTCTTCGACGTCATGACAAGCGTCTCCCCTGAATTGTTCCCTGCAAGCCTGCCACATCTGCCGGGGCCTGTCCCGGGCGACGCGAACAAGCCGCCGGGGACCACCCGTTGCCGGACGGAAAAGCGATATCGAATCAAACCTCTAGCTATTGGATCGCGGGACGCAACTCCGCGGGCGCCTAGGCGTTTGTATCTGCATGTGGGCCTGCCTCGGTGCCCTCCCTGGCTGTGGCAGACCCCTCGGTCCGCCGTCGATCGGCGCCTCGCGGCTCTCCCCTCCGATCGGCGGCGGCCCACTTCTCCCGGGCCGCGACCGCCCTCAGCCGATACCGGACACGCGCCCGCCCTCGCCCATCCGATCCAGGGCGGACGCCAAGCTCCTCTGTACGACGCATAGCCGCGGGGTGTTCCGCTGATATACTAGTTCTGCCCGGCGCATCCCCTGGGGATGAAGGGCCAGGGGAAGCGGGAGGAAATGACCGAGAATTCGCTCCGAGCGGCAAGGCGGCAATCCGGCGCCGTGACGTCGGCGCGCTCACCTCTGCCCGAAGATGCCAGGATCGAGCGCTCGTCGCCGATCCCCGATCAGGTCTATCGCATCCTGCGCCA
>DATHQQ010000188.1:0-3716 GCA_035482595.1 Verrucomicrobiia bacterium | reverse complement strand
CCGCCGAGGGTGATGCCGCCGCGGTGCCGATCCGCGCGGCGCTCAAACCCATGGGCGGTCATGCCACGCTGATGCGCGCCCCCCTCTCGCTCCGCGCGGCGGTCGATGTCTTCCAGCCCCAGGCGCCGGCGCTGGCCGCGCTCGCCAGGCGGGTCAAGGAGAGCTTCGATCCGGCGGGCCGCCTCGATCCCGGCCGCATGTATCACGGGATCTGAGCGCGCTCATGCAGACCACTTTCACTTTGGCCCAGCTCGCCGATCCGGATGTGGCGGAGTCCGAGAAGATCCTCAGGACCTGCGTCCACTGCGGCTTCTGCCTCGCCACCTGTCCCACCTATCTCCTGACCGGCGACGAGCTCGACGGGCCGCGCGGGCGGATCTATCTCGTCAAGGATATGCTGGAGAGCGGCGCGCCCGCCTCGGCCACGGTGGCCCGCCATATCGACCGCTGCCTCTCCTGCCTTGCCTGCATGACGACCTGCCCCTCGGGCGTGAACTACATGCATCTGGTCGACCACGCCCGCCGGCATATCGAAGAGACCCATGTGCGGTCGTTGGCCGATCGCCTGCTGCGCCGGCTGCTCGCGGCGATCCTGCCTTTCCCCGGGCGCTTCCGCCTGTCGCTGCATCTTGCCCGGCTCGCGCGGCCCTTCGCCGCTTTGCTGCCCGGCCGCCTGAAGACACTGGTCGCCCTGGCGCCGCCCCATGTGCAGCCCGCTTCAACCGTCGATCGGCCGCAGATCTTTCCGGCCGAGGGCAAGCGCCGCGCGCGGGTGGCGCTGCTCTCCGGCTGCGCCCAGCAGGTGCTGAAGCCAGCGATCAATGCGGCGACCATCCGCCTGCTGACCCGTCATGGGGTCGAGGTGGTGGTGTCCTATGGGATGGGATGCTGCGGCTCGCTCACCCATCATCTGGGCCAGCAGGCTTCGGCGCTGGCCTTCGCCCGCGCCAATATCGATGCCTGGTGCCGCGAGATCGACGGCACGGGGCTCGACGCCATCATCGCCAATGCCTCGGGCTGCGGCACGACCCTGAAGGATTACGGCTTCATGCTGCGCGAGGATCCGGCCTGGGCAGCGAAGGCGACGAAGGTCGCCGCGCTCGCCCGCGACGTGACCGAGGTGATGGCGGAGATCGGCTTGGCGCCCAAGGCAAGGCCGTCGATGCGGGTCGCCTATCACTCCGCCTGCTCGATGCAGCATGGGCAGAAGCTGCACCGTCCGCCGCGTGCTTTGCTCGAGGCGGCGGGATTCGAGGTGGTGGAGATTCCCGAGACCCATCTCTGCTGCGGCTCGGCGGGCACCTACAACATCCTGCAGCCGGAATTCGCCGAGCCACTGCGCCAGCGCAAGATCGGCAATATCCGCTCGACCGGCGCCGCCGCCGTGGCCACCGGCAATATCGGCTGCATCCAGCAGCTCGAGAGCGGGCTCGGGATTCCGATATTGCACACGGTCGAGCTGCTCGATTGGGCGACCGGCGGGCCGAAGCCGGCGGGGCTTAGGCCGTAGCTTTCTCTTCTTACGTCATTCCCGCGAAAGCGCCAGGCGATATGCATATCTCGCTAATGGCGCTCTACTTTCTTCCCCCGCCCCCTGCGGGCCGATAGGCCCGCGCTTTGAGGGGGGCGGGCCGGGGTGGGGGTGGCCGTATTCTTTATCCGGCGGCCATTGCTGCCAGGCTACTATTGATCCGCACCCGTGGATCACCCTGACTCCATAGGGGCGCTGTTTTTAGGATTGAGTCTGTGGCCACCCCCACCCCGGCCCGCCCCCCTCGAAGCGCAGGCCGATCAAGAGTGATCGGCCTGCAGGGGGCGGGGGAAGAAAGGGGCTACGGCGATCAGCGACTTATGTACATGCAATAGCGCGAAAGCGGGAATCCAGGGCAATCAGGGAGATCTGCAGCCTTGGATTCCCGCTTTCGCGGGAATGACGGAAGAAAGAAAGCAGCGCGACGCGTCGCTCGCCCTACGACTCC
The DNA here is from genome assembly GCA_035482595.1 of Verrucomicrobiia bacterium. GTDB lineage: Bacteria > Pseudomonadota > Alphaproteobacteria > Dongiales > Dongiaceae > DASXQK01. Next base: position 1,737 of record DATHQQ010000188.1, on the reverse strand, counting down.
GCCAGCCCCTTCGCCATCCGCCGCGTCACATCGACGACGCGCTCCCAGACCATGCGGCGCCAATCATTCTTGTCGGGGTAGAAGGCCTGGCGGATGCGGGCCTTGATGGCGCGGCCCTCGGGAGAATCCAGGCTGCCATGGACATGCAGCCAATTGTCGGCGCGGATCGAATCCAACATCGCCTTCACCGGTAGCGTTCCGTATTCCAGGGTGATGCCCGTGACAGCCGCCTGCGGCAGCTCATCGTCGAGTGCGATATTGGTGTCCCCGCCCACGGGGGCGGAGGAGGAGCTGCCCTCGTCGGAGGAGGTGGCCTCGGCGCCGAACCAATCCTTGACCCGCGCGAAACCGGAATGTCCGGGGTGGTGATTGTTCATGATCTCGCCGACGCCATAGGGGCCGAGGCCGGTATGCAGGTCGATGAAGGCCGCATGGCGGACATGCGCTCCCTCCCGGCGCAGGATCTCGCGCAAGGTCCGGTTGGACCAGACCGGCGCGCGGCCGCCATAGAACACGCCCTCGGGATCGCCATATTGACCCGAGGTGATGGCGCCCTGGAGCGCCATGGCGCCATGGCGCTGGCGATAGGCTTCCAGCGCGGCATCGGCCGCCGCCTGGCCGTTGATCCAGTCGCGCGGGCAGATCGCCTCGCGCAGCTCGTCATAGGCGGCGTTGATCGGATGCGGCCGCGCGTGATCGACGAAATTGCGATTGAGATCGACATTGTCCTCGGTCACCCGGCGCACCCAGGCGAAGCCGCTGGGGTTGATCGCATGGATCAGAAGGATCGCGGTGCCGCGGGGCATCTCCGTCGCCAGCCCGCTCTTCAGGAGCCCCACCTGGAGCCCCGAGCCGCAGAAGCATTCGACGCCATGAGTCCCCGACATGACGACCAGCAGTCGCTCGGCTTCTTGTGGACCAAGCCGCGCCGTCTCGGTCGAGAGCTCTATCCCGCCCGGACCGGTCGCGGGATTGTGATGGGCGCCGAGCGCCGCACCGGCACTCGCCGCGGCTTCGCGAAAGGCGCGGCGCGCCTGGGCATAATTCCCTGAAAAGTAATCGAAAATCTCGCTCATCTGAAAAGCCCATCGGTGAGGAGGCTGCAGGATGGCGGGCCTCCCAGCGCGGCGCAAGCAACGGATTTCGCTTGGCAGGCCGGAGCCTGGGCCGATAATCGCCGCCATGAAGCTTTGGGTCGGGGCTCTCGTCGTCGTTTTTTTCGCCATGCTTGCCGGCGTCGCTCATGCCGACCAGAAAGATCCCCGCCTCGACAAGCTGTTCCAGCAGCTGAAGACCGCCGCCAACACGGAAAGCTCCCAGCCGATCGAGGAGCAGATCTGGGAGATCTGGCTGGAGTCCGGCGACCAGAACGTCGATGCGCTGATGGCGATCGGCGTCGCCGCGCTGAACGACAGCGACTATGCCCAGGCCTATCGCGCTTTCAGCCGGATTGTCGCTCTCGCCCCCAATTTCGCCGAGGGCTGGAACAAGCGGGCGACGGTCCTCTATCTCATGGGCCGCTACGACGAATCCATCAAGGACATCGGCAAGACGCTGGCTCTCGAGCCGCGGCATTTCGGGGCGCTCTCGGGGCTCGGGCTGTGCAACGCCCAGCTCCAGAAGGAGAAGGAGGCCCTCGATGCCTTCGAGAAGGCGCTGGCCATCAACCCCAATATGCCCGGCATCAAGCTCGACGCCGATGAGATGAAGAAGCAGCTCGGCGACAAGCAGATCTAG
>DATHQQ010000187.1:0-2055 GCA_035482595.1 Verrucomicrobiia bacterium | reverse complement strand
CCGCTCCATATCGCCCGGCTCCTTACCGCGCCCGAGATACTGGCCCATATCGACGGTGGTCGTGGGGTAGGGGATGAGGACCAGCGGTCCCGGCTTGGTGGAGAGTCGGGACAAGATGTCGGAATCCATGCTGTCGAGGGTATAGGTGATGCCTTCGGCCGCGGTGGCCGTGAAGGTATCGGCATTGGGATAGACGCTGGGGCTTGACCAGCCACGCGAGCGCACGCCCGTGTCCTTCTCGATCAGATCGATGGTCTTGCGGATATAGGCCTTCTGCTCGTCCAGCCCGCCGCCCAGCGGCAGGAGCTGGTTCGAGTTGTTCATGCCATGAGCGACGATCGGGGCCTTGGGAAGCAGCGCGCGGAATTGTTTCCAGACATCCGGCTGCTGCTCGGGAAAGAGCGCGTTGAGGGCGATGCTCAAGGGCATGTCCTGGTCATGGAAGACCCGGCCGACCCGCGGAATTCCCCAATCGATGGCGTATTGGCGGAAGGATTCATCGACGATATCGGGATCGCGCCCACCCATGTCCGAGCGGAAGTTCGGACCCTGGCCGTGGCCCCAGACCTCGACATAAAGAACGAAGCAGACCGCGACCTTCTTGCCGCCCGGCCAGGCCTGGACGTGAATGGGCGCGCGCGGCAGTCCGGTGATCCAGTCGGTGGAATCCTGGCTGAAGGCCGGGGCGCCTGACCCCAGCAGGCAGACGAGCGCCAGCAGCATCCCGGCGGTCGCACCGAGGCCCCGCCGATTGCGGCGCGATGAACTCCCTTTGACGATTCTTCCCATGACGGCGGCCCCCCTGAAATTCCCTGGGCCACAGTACAAGTACAATTTATTATGTCAATTCAATTAGATAGAGCTACACTTCCCGGTCACTCACGAGAGAAAGCCGAAAGCCTTGCCTCATCCCTCCCTGCGCGGCCTGCTGTTCGACAAGGACGGCACGCTGATCGATTTCTTCCAGACCTGGGCGCCGGCCTATGCGGAGGCCGCCCATCGCCTCGCAGGCGGCAATGCGGAGCTGGCCGACCGGCTCCTGACTTTGGGCGGGCGCGACCCCGCGACCGGGCGCTACAAGCCGGAATCGCCGCTTGCCTCGGGGACCAATGCCCAGATCACCAAGATCTGGGCCGAGGCCATCGGACATGCGGATGTCGACGGGCTGAACCGGAGCCTCAACAGCTTCTTCAACGAGCATGCCCTGGGCAACGCCCGGCCGGTGACCGATCTGGTCAATCTCTTCGGCCGGCTGAAGAGCCACGGCTTCAAGATCGGGCTCGCCACCATGGACAGCGCGGCGGCGGCGGAGGCCCAGCTCTCGGCCTTCGGTGTGCGCGGGCTGATGGATTTCGTCTGCGGTTATGATTCAGGCTTCGGCCACAAACCCGGGCCGGGGATGGTCGAAGCCTTCTGCCGCACCACCGGCCTCAAGGCGAGCGAGATCGCCGTCGTCGGCGATTCCCCGCACGACCTCGACATGGCGCGGGCCGCCGGTGCCGGCCGCGCCATCGGCGTGCTGACCGGCGTCAGCCTGCGCGAGGTGCTGAGCCTGCATGCGGATCTGGTGCTGGAAAGCATCGCGGATCTGGAGACGGCGCTGGAATTGCCGGTATAAGATTTTTCCTCACCCCGCTCTTAAGAGTCCCCTCGCCCCCGGAACGGGGGAGAGGGTTAGGGTGAGGGGGTATCTGCCGCAGGGCGATACGGGTCGACGATATTCACGCTCGCGAGACCTCCTCACCCCGGCCCTCTCCCCCCTTCGGGGGCGAGGGGGAAGAGGAAAGGGCGGGCGAGGAGGGAAGGGGAGCGGCGGGGCTTACGCCAGCGCCCAACCTCCATCCACGCGCAGCGTCGTGCCGGTGATGCGCGAGGCGGCCGGCGAGGCGAGGAAGACCACCGCGCCGGCGACGTCCATGGGCTCGCCGATCCGGCCGAGCGGAATCTTCGCCAGGGTCTCGCGCCGGAAGTTCTCGTCGGAGAGCGAGGGACGCGTGCCGTCGGTCCAGATGAAGGTCGGCGCCACGGCATTCACGGTCACCTGATAAGGCGCCC
>DATHQQ010000186.1:0-9462 GCA_035482595.1 Verrucomicrobiia bacterium | reverse complement strand
GAGGGCTTCAACTACGAGCTCTTCCTCGACGACAAGGGCCAGAAGATCTCCAAGTCCAAGGGCAACGGCCTCAGCGTCGACGAATGGCTGGCCTATGCCCCGCCGGAGAGCCTCGCGCTGTTCATGTATCAGAAGCCGCGGGCGGCCAAGCGGCTCTATTTCGACGTCATCCCGCGGGCGGTCGACGATTATCTGACTTTCCTCGACAAGTATCCCGGGGAGACGCCGGCCCAGCGGCTGGAGAATCCCGTCTGGCACATCCACGACGGCCATCCCCCCGTGGGCGGGCTGCCGTTGGGATTCGGCATCCTGCTGAATCTGGCGAGCGTCGCTCATGCCCAGGACAAGGCCGCGCTCTGGGGCTACATCAGCCGCTATGTTCCCGATGCCACGCCGGAAAACCAGCCGCTCCTCGATCGGCTGGTGGGCCATGCGCTGGCCTATTATCGCGACTTCGTGAAGCCGGCGAAGCGCTACAGGGCACCCAGCGAGCTGGAGCGCCAGGCGCTGGCCGATCTGCGCGCGGAGCTCGCCGCACTTCCGGCCGGTGCCAAGCCCGACGAGATCCAGGACCGCGTCTATGAAGTGGGAAAGCGCCATGCCTTCCCCGAGCTCAAGGCCTGGTTCGCCGCCCTCTACGAGGTGCTGATCGGCCAGGCCACGGGCCCGCGCATGGGCTCCTTCATCGCCCTCTACGGCGTCGGCGAGACCATCGCCCTCATCGACAAGGCGCTCGCCGGCGAGGATCTGAGCGCGGCTTAGCTGGACGAGGCGGCGGCTGAAGCCAGTTGAAGACTTCAGCCAGGCGAAGCCGCACCCTCAATGCCGTCATTCCGGCGACAGCCGGAATCCAGGGGCCTCATACTCGGTATCACGCCTGTGGCCCCTGGATCCCGGCTTTCGCCGGGATGACGTCATAGAGGCAGTTCTAGTTCTGAATCGCCTAGGAATCTTTGCCGAGCTTCGATCGCTGCGCCTGATTTTTGGCGCCTCGCCCATAACGCCGGCTGGTAGCACTACCCCCCGTGGGCGAACTCCCAATAGAGCTCCCGGGCGCGGCGGAAGATGGGCCCCGGCTGCAGGTCGCGGTCGTCGATGCGGGTATAGGGCATCACCTTGCCGTAATTGCCGGTGGAGAAGATCTCGTCGGCTTCCAGCAGATCGCTGTATTTCAGCGTGCGCTCATGCACGGCGATGCCGGCCTTGCGCAGCAGCCCGGCCACCCGCTGGCGCGTGATGCCGTTGAGGAAGCAGCCATTATGGACCGGGGTATGGGCCGCCCCGTCCTTGGCGATCCAGAGATTGGCCGAGGCGAATTCGGCGACATGGCCCAGCGGGTCCAGCATCACCCCCTCGTCGAAGCCCTTGGATTTGGCGTCGGCGCTGGCCCGGCCCGCCTGGGCATAGAGGCAGACCGCCTTGGCGTCGGTCGGCGCGGTCTCGGGCGAGGGACGGCGCCATTTGGACAAGGTGCAGGAGGCGCTTTTCTTCGGATCGGGCATGGGATAGTCGATGACCGTGATGGCGATTTTGGTGCTCGCGGGGTCCGGGTCCATCCAGCCGTCGGTCGACCACATGAACGGCCGGAGATAGAGGGCCATTCCCTTGGGGAATTTGGCGATCCCGTCCTCGATGACCTCCCGGATCTCGCCCGCCGAGAGGGGCGAGCGCAAGCCAAGCGCCGCGGCCGAGCGGATGGCGCGCTGGCAATGCAGATCGAGATCCGGCGTCACCCCCTCGAAGGCCCGGGCGCCATCGAAGATCGAGGCGCCGAGCCAGGTGGCATGCGACCAGACGTTCATCAGCGGTGGGTCGCCCATGACCCATTTTCCATCGATAAAATGCCAGGCGTTGATGGCGCCCATGGTTTCCTCACCCGTGTTTGGAAAGGAAGCTTAGCCCAGGGATGCGCGCGGGCCAACCGGCCTGCGTGATCCCTTTCTGCGACAGGCGGAATCGCCGCCGGCGAGGCTCAGCGCGAGGCCAGGCGACGGTGCCAGGCGAGCCCCTGGGCGCGCCAGACGGGGAGCAGCGGGACATCGGTCATGCTGGCCGCGGCCCGCCGCTGGGCGGTCAGCGCCAGCTCGTCGCAGGCGCGGCTCGCCGCCCGCGCCGCCGCCGTGTCGAGACGGCTCTCGCCGCCGGCAAGGGCCGCCCGGCGCAAATGCTCGGGCATCTCTCCGTCGAAGCGGCGTTCCAGCAGGCGATAGAGGGAATGAGCATCCATGCTCCATTACCGCACGCAGGGGCGGACATCGTCAAGGAATAAGTTCCTATAAATCTGCACCGCGACTCCCTCACCCCGACCCTCTCCCCCGTTCCGGGGGCGAGGGGGATTCTTGGCCCCTCTACCGCGCTTCGGCGCGGGAGAGGGAGGGGCGCGAAGCGATGGGAGGGTGAGGGCAGAGCAGAAGGGGTGGTCGGAATAAATCTACTGGCTGACCCACAGAATCCGCGCGATCCAGCGGACTTCGCTCATCTCCAGGCTGCGGGTGGGGTGGCGGGGGTTGAGGGAGCCGAGCTCGATCTTCTGGGCGGTCTGGCGCAGGAGCTGCTTGGCCATGACCTCGCCCTTGCGCGTCTTCACCACCACGCGGTCGCCGCGGCGGATATCGGCGGCGGGGGAGACGACGATGACATCGCCGCTGCGATAGACCGGCATCATGCTGTCGCCCGCGACCTCGAGGGCATAGGCGGCCGGATCGCGCAGATCGGGGAAGTCGATATCCTCCCAGCCGCGGCCCACGGGATAGCCGGCGTCGTCGAAATAGCCGGCCGCACCGGCCTGGGCATAGCCGATGAGAGGCAGGCGGCGGGCGGGCCCGCCGCCGCGGCCCGACATGAGGGCGACGAACCCCGTCATGCTCTCGCCGGTCGCCGTCAGGATCTTGGCGATGCTCTCGGTGGTCGGCCAGCGCGGCTTGCCCTCGCGGGTGGCGCGCTTGCTCTTGTTGAAGGAGGTGGGATCGAGACCGGCGCGGCGCGCCAAGCCCGAGGCGCTGAGGCCGTTCTTCGCCGCCAGCCGGTCGATCGCCCGCCAGACGTCGCCATGTTTCAACATGATGCGATGTTCGGCCGGCGCGGCGGGCTTGTCATCTGGAAAAAATGCGACCGGCGCGATAGGGTCGCGCCACCATGACCGCCGTCCTCGACCTCGCGGCGCGGCTCCTGCGCCTGCTGCCGGCGGAGACGGCCCATCGCCTCACCATCCGCAGCCTCGCCATCGCCCCCGCGGGCTGGATCGGCGGGCGTCACAGCGAGGATCACATTCTCGCGACAAGGGTCTTCGGTCTCGATTTTCCCAACCCCATCGGCCTCGCCGCCGGCTTCGACAAGAATGCCGAAGCCTTCGCCCATATGGCGGGCATCGGCTTCGGCTTCGCCGAGATCGGCAGCATCACGCCGCGCCCGCAGGCGGGAAATCCGCGCCCACGGCTGTTCCGCTTGACCCAGGACCAGGCCATCGTCAACCGCCTGGGCTTCAACAATGACGGGCTCGAGGCCGTCGCCGCACGGCTGCGTCGAACCGCGAGGCGGGGAATCCTCGGCGCCAATCTCGGCAAGAACAAGGATAGCGCCGATGCGGCGGCGGATTACGTCGCGGGGGTAAGGGCGCTGGCGCCGCTGGCCGATTACCTCGTGGTCAATGTCTCCTCGCCCAACACGCCGGGCCTGCGCGCGCTGCAGGGGCGCGAGCCCTTGGTGGAGCTGCTGGCGGCCGTCGGCGCGGCGCGGCAGGGATTACGTCCACCCCTGCTCCTCAAGATCGCGCCGGACCTGACCGAGGCCGACAAATCCAATATCGCCGAGGTGGCGCTGGCCGGCGGCGTCGACGGACTCATCGTCAGCAACACCACCCTTGCGCGTCCGGCGGGGCTCGCGAGCCCCGCCGCACGGGAGGCCGGGGGCCTGAGCGGCCGGCCGCTCTTCGGCCCGTCGACGGCGGTGCTGGCGGATATGTATCGGCTGACCGGCGGCAGGCTGCCGCTGATCGGGGTCGGCGGCATCGCCGGCGCGGATGATGCCTATGCCAAGATCCGGGCCGGCGCCTCTCTGCTGCAGCTCTATACGGCGCTGGTCTATCAGGGGCCGGGGCTGGTGGAGAAGATCAAGCGGGGCCTGGCGGCTCGGCTCCGGGCCGACGGCTTCGCCCGACTCGCCGATGCGGTGGGCGCCGACCATGCAACGAGGAATCCATGATCGTTCCGCTGCTCTCCGGCATCGCCCCTATGGCCGATCGCTATGACGGCTTCATCCTCGATCTCTGGGGCGTGCTACATGACGGCCAGCACCCGCTGCCCGGCGCCGTCGATGCGCTGGAGCGGCTGCACGGCGCGGGCAAGCGCATCGTCATCCTCTCCAACGCGCCGCGGCGAGCGGCAGCCGTCGTCCGGCGCATCGCCGAGATCGGCATCCGGCCGGATCTCTATGATGCGCTGCTCTCCTCCGGCGAGGCCACCTGGCAATGGCTCGCCGGCGATGGCAAGCGTCTCGGCCGGCGGCTCTATCCCATCATGGCGGCGCGCGACGACAACATGCTGGAGGGCCTCCCCGTCGATGTGGTCCGCCGCGTCGAGGCGGCGGATTTCATTCTCAATACCGGGGTGGAGAGTGCGGCGGACAGGGTCGAGGATTTCGAGGCGGCGCTGGTCGCGGGTGTCGGCCGGGGCCTGCCCATGGTCTGCGCCAATCCCGATCTGATGGTGATCCATGCCGGGAAGGCGGAGATCTGCGCCGGCGCCGTGGCGCTGCGCTACGAGGAGCTGGGCGGCATGGTTCATTATTTCGGCAAGCCGCACCCGCCGATCTATGATTCCTGCTTCGAGCTTCTCGCCACCGCCGACCGCCGGCGCATCCTGGGGGTGGGCGATTCCCTGCGCACCGATATCGCCGGCGCCGAGGGGGCGGGCATCGACAGCCTGCTGGTCCTGAACGGCATCCACCAGGAGGAGCTCGCGGGCGGCGATCTCGAGAGCATCGTCCGGCGGACCGGCGTCCGCCCCACCGCGGCGGTGCCGAGCTTTCGCTGGTAGAGGCTTATCCGATAGGATCGGCGGCGGCGAGGGCAATCCGCCCGGAAAGGCATGGCGTAGAACCATGGCCAAGTCGCAAGAGCGGAGTTGGAGCTGGCATGTCGATCGGCCGGCTGAGGCCATGTGGTCCGTGCTGGCCGACACGGCCCGCCTCAACGAGGCTTCCAAGCTGCCGCGCCATGTGATCGAGGAGATCCCCCAGCCCGACGGCTCGGTGCTTTTCCTCGGCCGCGCCAGGATCGGGCCCATCGCCCTGGCGTGGCGCGAGAAGCCGGTCAACTGGGTCTTCGGCCAATGGTTCGAGCATTGCCGGTATTTCACCCGCGGGCCGCTCAGCCTTCTCTGCGCCCGCCTGCGGGTATCGCCGGAAGGGGACGGCAGCCGCGTCGACTATGCGGTGGAGGCGGCACCCGCCAACGGGCTGGGGCGCATCATGCTGGCGACGGGTTTCTTTGCCGCCGCCCAGCGGAGCTACGCGAAAATGGTGCGCGACGCGGCCACCTTCGTCGGCGGCGAGCGCGAGACGCCCTTCGAGTTCGAGGCGCCGGCCGCGGGGCCGGAGGTCCTTGGCCGGGTCGACCGCCTCGTGAGTGAGATCGAGGCCACGCCCCATGGCCATGGCGTGGCGCGCCGCCTCGCCGATCTGGTGCTGAAGGGGCAGGAGGTCGATCTCTGGCATATCCGCCCCCTGGCCCTGGCCCGGCAATGGCATACGGCGCCGGTGGCGGCCATCGAGGCCTGCCTGCAGGCGGTGAAGGCGGGGCTCCTGGAGATGCGCTGGGATCTGCTCTGCCCGCGCTGCCGCGTCTCCAAATCCTGGGTGGGCACCCTGGACCGCCTGCCCAAGGGCGCCCATTGCCCCTCCTGCAACATCGATTACGACGCCGATTTCTCGAAGAACGTCGAGGCGGGCTTCCGCCCTTCGCAGGCGCTGCGCAAGCTGGAGAGCGGCGAATATTGCCTCTTCGGCCCCATGTCGACGCCGCATATCAAGCTGCAGATCCAGCTCGAGCCCGGGGAGGCGCGCAGCGTTCCGGCGACCTTGACGCCGGGTCCCTATCGGCTGCGCACCCTGGAACCGGGCCCGGAATGCGCCGTCGAGTATCCGGGCGGTGGCTTTCCTCAGCTGATCGTCACATCCGATGCCGTGACGGCGGGCCCTCTCGGCCCGGCAGGGGAGATCGCGCTGGTCAACCGCAGCGACCGGCCGCGGGTCGCCATCATCGAGGACCGCAGCTGGCTGGGCGACTGCCTCACCGCCGACCGGCTGACGGCGCTCCAGGCCTTCCGCGATCTCTTCAGCGGCGATGTGCTGCGGCCGGGGGATGAGGTCGCCGTCGCCCAGGTGACCTTGATGTTCACCGATCTCAAGGGCTCGACGGCGCTCTACGAGCGCATCGGCGATGCCGCCGCCTATCATCTGGTGCGCGATCATTTCGCCTTTCTCGCCGCCGAGGTGCGCGAGAACGAGGGCGCCATCGTCAAGACCATCGGCGATGCTGTCATGGCCGCCTTCGCCGAGCCCGCCGCGGCGGTGAAGGCGGCGCTTGCCATCCAGGACCATGTCGCCCAATTCAACGCTCAGCATGGCGGGGAGGCGGGCCGCGGCGACATCATGATCAAGCTCGGCCTGCACAAGGGCCCCTGCATCGTGGTCACCCTGAACGAGCGCCTCGATTATTTCGGCGGCACGGTGAACATGGCCGCGCGCCTCCAGGGCCGCAGCGAGGGCGGCGATATCGTGCTCTCGGCGGCCCTGCTGGCCGAGCCGGAGGTGAAGGCGCTTCTGGCGTCCTATCGATTGAGCGAAGAGAGCGCGGTCATCAAGGGCTTCGCCCGGCCGGTGCCCTATTACCGGATACCCGCCGCAAACTGAGCCGGTCAGCGATCCGGTTCGCGCTCGAGCTACTTCGCCCGAGACTCCGCGAGCAGCTCGAGGGCGTAGAGGATCAAGGCCACGGCTGCGAAGGCAAGGCCGATCCAGCTCAGGCGGGACCACCCGCCGCCGACATAGGACCAGCTCGCCAGGGCCGATCCCAGCGCGCCGCCGGCGAAGAAGATCGACATGAAGACGCCGTTGAGCCGCGAGCGGGCCGCCGCGTCGATGCCGTAGATGGCCCGCTGGCTCAGCACCATATTGGCGGAGACGCCGAGGTCGAGGAGGATCGCCGCCGCCACCAGGAGCGGCATGGAACCGCTCCCCGCGATATGGGCGAAGATGAAGGAGGCAGCGACGATCAGCATGTTGATCGCCATGCCCGCCCGCGTCCAACCCCGATCGGCGAAGCGTCCGGCGACCGGGGCGATGACGGCGCCCGCAGCACCTGCGAGCGCGAAAAAGGCGATGCCGCGCTGAGTGAGGCCGAAGGCAGGGCCGGCGAGGAGCAAAGGCACGCCGGTCCAGAACAGGCTGAAGGCGCCGAACAAGGCGGCATGGCAGGCGGCGCGCCGGCGCAGCAGGGGACTGTTGGCGAAGAGCACCCAGAGGGAGTGCAGCAAGCCGAGATAGCTGCTGTCATGCGTGGGATTGCGCAGCGGCAGGATGCGGCGGAGCGCCAGGGCGAGGATCAGCATGACGCCGGCCGACAATCCGAAGACCGGCCGCCATCCCGCGCTATGCGCGATCAGGCTCGACACCGGGCGGGCAAGAAGAATGCCCAGCAGCAACCCGCTCATGACATTGCCGACGACGCGCCCGCGGTTCGCATCCGATGCCAGGTGAGCCGCCAGGGGCACCAGGATCTGGGCGACGACGGAGGTCACGCCGATGGCAAGACAGGCGGCCAGGAAGATCGGCGCGGTCGGCGCGAGAGACGCCGCCGCCAGCGCGACAGCGGTCAGGCACAGGATGGTGCAGATAAGGCGCCGGCTCTCCAGGAGGTCGCCCAGCGGCACGACCAGGGCGAGCCCGAAGACATAGCCGATCTGGATCAGCGTCACGATCAGGCCGGTCGCCTCCAGCGGCAGGCCGAGGCTGGGGCCGATCAGGCCGATGAGCGGCTGGGCATAGTAGAGATTGGCGGCGACAAGGCCGCAGGCGGCGGCCAGCGCCACGGTCAGCGGTGCCGTTATCACGTGGGACAGAATCAGACTTCCGGAAGAAGCGTTGCGGGTCTCGTCGCCGGGCGAGGGGCTAGAGATTGGCCTTCAGGAATTCCAGGGTCCGGCTCCAGGCCAGGGCCGCATCCGCCTTGTCGTAATGCTGCCCGGTCGGATTGGCGAAGGCATGGTCGGCGTCGTACCAGTGGATCTCATGCTTCTTGCCGAGCTTCTTCAGATTGGCGGCGAAGGGATCCACCATGGGGTGGTTGATCCAGCCGTCCTTCTCGGCGAACTGGCCGAGCACCGGACCCTTCAGCTTGGCGAGCTCCTCGGCGGTCGCCCCGACATTGCCGTAGTAGATCACCGTGGCATCGACCGGCGTGGCGGTCGAGGCGGCGAGGGAGAAGCCGCCCCCCATGCACCAGCCGAGGGTCGCGACCTTGCCATTGCCGTCGGGGCTCTTGCGCAGCCACGCGACCCAGGCGGTCAGGGTCTCGCGCGCCTTGGCTTGGTCGACGGCCTCCATCAGCGCGCCGGCCTTGCCGGCATCCGTCGTGACGACGCCGTCATAGAGGTCGCAGGCCAAAGCGAGATAGCCCTGGTTGGCGAGCTCGGCCGCCACCGCCTTGATCTGGTCGTTGAGGCCCCACCATTCGTGGATCAGCAGGACCGCCGGCCCCTTGCGGCCCGGCTTGGCCAAGGCGCCCTTCACCTGGCGTCCCGAGGCGGTAGAGATGGTGACGGTCTCGAGCGCGGCCGCCTCGGCGGCGGTGAGCTTGGGATCGGCGAGCACGGCGGCAAGCGGCCGGGCGAGCTCGATTGCGCGGCGTTCCACGTCCATCATGGCGATCTCCGGGTCTGCGGTTGGGCGGAAAAGCTGGGGCTGTCGAGCCCCAATTGTGGCGTCCGCCGGCCCCCGCTTCAACCGCGAAGACCTTCACCAATTGGTGAGAGCGGCTTAACGCCGCAGGAGCCTGATGAGAAAGGTGGCTTTACGCCGGAAGACCAGGTGGAAAGGCGGCCTCAGGCCGGAAGAGCAGGTGGAAAGGCGGCCTTACGCCGCCTTGGCGCTCGCCTTGTCCAGGGCCTTCTCGATGCGCTTCTTCAGACGGCGCGCCTCGACCGGCAGCTTGGCGGCGGACATCGCCAGCAGATAGGCATCGAGTCCGCCATTGTGCTCGATGGTGCGGATGGCATTGACCGTCAGCCGCACGCTGATCAGATGACCGAGCGCGTCGGACAGCAGCGTCGTCTTCTGCAGATTGGGCAGGAAACGGCGCTTGGTCTTGTTGTTGGCGTGGCTCACGTTGTGGCCGTACAGCACGCCTTTGCCGGTGATGGCGCAGCGTCGAGCCATGACCTGAGTTCCTCTTTGCTGGAATGACGA
>DATHQQ010000185.1:0-3649 GCA_035482595.1 Verrucomicrobiia bacterium | reverse complement strand
GAGATTTTCCGCCAGCGTCTTTATGATTTCGCGGCATGACGCGCGGAGCCTAGCACGCGGCCAGGAGCCTATCCAAGTAATGGCTACGTGCTCAGTTGCGCTGCCCGCCCCGAGCTCAAGGAGCGGAGGCGAAGGCGATGCCGGCGCATCGGCGAGCCTTCGCGACGCTGTCCCTCGGGGTGGGCAGCGCAACCCGCCGCGCAGCCATTACTTGGATAGGCTCCTTAGACCTGGGCAAAGCCGAGGGCATGGATCGGCGGCAGATGTCCGGCGAGGAGCTTCCAGCTCTCGCCCTGATCCTGCGACAGCCAGAGATGGCCGCTGGTGGAGCCCATGGCGAGGGCCTTGCCCGGCTCGTCGATGGCCAGTGCGTGGCGCAGGACGAGGTCATAGGCATGGCGCTGCGGCAATCCGCCGCGAAGAACATCGAAGCTTTCGCCACCGTCGGTGGTGCGGGCGACGACCAGCGCGCCATCGGCGGGAATGCGGCATTCGTCCTTGACCGCCGGCACGAACCAGGCGCGTTTCGGGTCATCGGGGTGGACGGCCACGGCGAAGCCGAATTTGCTCGGCCGGATGGCGGTGACCTCCTGCCAGGAGGCCGCGCCATCGGTCGAGCGGAAAACGCCATTGTGATGCTGGGCCCAGAAGCATTGCGGCGCAGCCCGGCATTGGACCATCTGATGCACGTCCTGGATCGCCGGATCCTCGGCCCGCTCGGGCGGCATGAACTCCGCATACATGCCCGTCGAGGTCACGCGCCAGGACTCCCCGGCATCCTGCGATTGCCAAACGCCGCCGCAGGAGACCGCCAGCGCCAGCCGTCGGGGGTCCTTGGGGTCGATGCACAAGGAATGCACCGCCGGGGCGTCATTGCCGCCGCCGATCCAGGCGGCGCGCTTCGGATGGTTCCAGAGGCTCTCCACCAGCGCCCAGCTCTCGCCGCCATCGCGGGAGCGGAAGAGACCGCCGCCGATGGTGCCCGCCCAAAGCGTGCCGTCGGGCCCTGCGGTGAGAGTCCAGATCTCCAGCACGCTGGGGCCGTCCTTCTCGTCCTTTTGCGGGAAGGTGGGGCAGGCGATCTCGCGCCAGGAGGCGCCGCGATCCTCGGACAGATGCAGCTTGGCGCCGAAATGCCCGAGCTTGAGAGCGGCATAGAGCCGGCCGCTGCGCGGATCGTGATAGGCGAGGGAGACGGAATCGCCCAGGAAGGCCGTGCAGCGGATCTCCCAGCCGGCGGCCTCATCTTCGAACAGGAACAGACCCTTGCGGGTCGAGACGCACAGAAGCTCGCTCATCTCAGCCTCCCGAGAGCGCTTGCATCACGTAGATCTCATCGCCCTCAGCGAGCGGTGCCTCCAGCCTGGCCTGCTGGCCGTTCAGATAGAGCACCACATGCCGGCGCAGCCGCGACTGGTCGTCCAGGACATAGCCCCGGAGCCGGGGATTGCCGGCGAAGGCCGCGGCAAGGGCCTCGGCCACCGTCTCGCCCTCGGCCTGGAGGACGGGACAGGGGAGATGCCGGCGTAGATTCGCTGTGAAGGCGATGCGCACCATCGGCTGGCGATGGTAGCGGCGGCCGTGGAAGGTGACAACGCGGCCGGAAGGCGGCGGAGGAGGCGGGCACGGCCCGCCCCCTGGGCTTACTCCGCGGCCTTGGCCACCTTGCCCGTGGCCTTCAGCGCCTGGTCGAGATCGGCCAGGATGTCGTCGATATGCTCCAGCCCCACGGCCAGGCGCACATAGCCGTCCGACACGCCGGTGGCGAGCTGCTCGTCGGGCGAGAGCTGGGAATGGGTGGTGGTCGCCGGATGGATGGCGAGGCTGCGCGCATCGCCGATATTGGCGACGTGATAAAAGAGCTGCAGGGCATCGATGAAGCGCCGCCCGGCGTCGCGTCCGCCGGCAAGCTCGAAGCCCACCAGCCCGCCGAGCCCGCCCTTCAGATAGGTCTCCGCCCGGCGCTTCTGCTCGCCGGTCCACAGGCTCGGGTGGATGATGCGCGTGATCTCGGGCTGCTTCTTCAGATACTCGACCACCGCCTGGGTGTTGCGCGAATGCTCGCGGATGCGCAAGGGCAGAGTCTCGAGCCCCTGCAGGAACAGGAAGGCGTTGAAGGGGCTCATCGCCGATCCAAGATCGCGCAGCAGGGTCACCCGCGCCTTGATGATATAGGCGATGGGTCCGAGCGGTTTGACAGCCTGGGTCCAGATCGCGCCGTGATAGCTGGGGTCGGGGGTGTTCAGCAGCGGGAAGCGTTCGGCATGCTTCTCCCAGTCGAAGTTGCCACCGTCGACGATGACGCCGCCGATCGATGTGCCATGGCCGCCGATATATTTCGTCGTCGAATAGACAACCACTGCCGCGCCATGGGCCAAGGGCTTGCAGAGCACGGGGGCCGCGGTGTTGTCGACGACGAGCGGCACGCCCAGGCGCCGGCCGATATCGGCCACCTCTTTGATCGGAAAGACATGCAGCTTCGGGTTGGGAAGGGTCTCGGCGTAATAGGCCCGGGTCTTGGCATCCGTCGCCCGCTCGAAATTCTGCGGATCGGTAGGATCGACGAAGCGCACCTCGAGGCCCTGGTCCTTCAGCGTATTGGCGAAGAGATTCCAGGTGCCGCCGTAGAGATCGGTGGAGCTCACGATATTGTCGCCGGCCCGGGCGATGTTCTGGAGCGCGAAGGCCGAGGCCGCCTGGCCTGAGGAAAGGGCCAAGGCGGCCACGCCGCCCTCGAGCTGGGCGATGCGCTCCTCCAGTACCGCCGTGGTCGGATTCATGATCCGGGTGTAGATATTTCCCAGCTCCTTCAGGGCGAACAGGTTCGCGGCATGCTCCGTATCGCGGAACTGATAGGAGGTCGTCTGATAGATCGGCACCGCCACCGCGCCGGTGGCGGGATCGGCGCGCCAGCCGGCATGCAGGACGATGGTCTCGGGATTGGTGCTCTTCACGCTCATGATCGCTCTTCCCTCAAAGGCAGTGGTGTCGGGTGGCCGTCGTTATAGGTGGCGGTCAGGCCGCCACGGGATGGCGCGCGGCGTTATGCACCAGTTCGAGCTTGGTCGGTGTGACATTGCGCAGAATGTCCAGCACCGGACAGTGGAGGTCGACGGTCGCCTTGAGGCGCTCGATATCCTGAGGGCTGGCGGGGCTGTCGATCTCCACCGTGGCGCGGATATCGCGGAAGCCCGGGCGGACCCCATCCGCCGCGGCGAAGAAGCCGCGCAGATCCACGCGCCCCTCGACCTTCACGGCGACGTGGTTCAGGGGAATGCCGAGGCTCTCGGCATAGAGGCGATAGGTGATCTCCTGGCAGGCGCCGAGCGCGGCCAGCACCAGCTCGATGGGATTGGGGCCGGCATCGCTGCCGCCGAGCGCCTGGGGCTCGTCGAGGGTGAGCCGGAAATCGCGGATCGCCGCCTCGCTGCGCAGGCCCGTCAGCTGGCGCGTCGCCGCGGCGAAGGTTGCGGCCCCCTCGGTGGGATTCTGCCGCAAGCTGCTCTGGGTGGTGGTGAAAATGTCCTTCAGATTGGTCGCCATCAGACCCTCCATTCGCTCTCTCGTGGGGGGCCACACGATGGTTAAGACGCTTTAGCGTTTGATGACGCGGTGCAAGCTGCCCCTCAAATCCCGCGGGTCCGTCGCA
>DATHQQ010000184.1:0-3845 GCA_035482595.1 Verrucomicrobiia bacterium | reverse complement strand
GCCGCAGACTTTCGAGACCGTGGCGGCGGTCGAGGCGCGCGCCGAATGGAATGCCATTCCGGTGCAGACCACTTTCGCCTGGCATCCGCATTTCGGCGATACCCAGCTCTGGCTCGCCGGTGTGGGGAGCGGGCTGCAGCGGGGCGATGCGATCCTGATCGTGGGGCAGGACCGGCTCGATGATACCGGCAGCGAGCGCTGGGACATCCGCCTGCTGAGCGAGGTGACGGAGGACCGGGCGAGCCAGCGCACACGCCTCGGCTGGGCCGGGCCGCTGGGTCATGTCAGCCCCCACACCGAACCCGCGGGCGCCGGCGCTACGGTCTATGTGTTCCGACAGCGCGCCGGCCTGTTCGGCCACAACGCGCCCGATCCGCGGCTGATGAGCCCGGATTCCTCCGCTTTGAGCTCACTGATCGAAGGCACGGATGCAGGCATCACCTGGATATCCACCATGTTCAGCATCCAGGGATCGCAGATCGATCTCGATGCGGCCTATCCCAAGATCACGCCAGGCAGCTGGATCGCTCTGGTCTCCAATGAGGCGACCGCTCATCCCTCGGGTCTCTCGGGCTATGTGGAGCTCTATCAGGCTAAGGCGGTCAGCTATCCCTCGCGCACGGATTTCGGGCTCTCCGGCAAGGTCACGCGCATCCAGCCGGACACCGACGAAAATCTCGATGTCTTCCGTTACCGCATTCGCCAGAATCTGGTGCTGGGTCAGTCGGAGCCGCTGGCCGTCTCCGAGACGCCGCTCGGCTATCCGCTCTATGGCAGCGTGCTCGCGCTCGGCCGGCTGGCGCCGGACATCGCCGCCGGCCGCGTGCTGGCCCTCAGCGGCAAGCGCCAGCGCCTGCGGCTTCGCAAGGGCCAGCCCGACGCGACGATGTCGCTGACGCAAGGCGGCAGCGTGACGATCAAGGAAGGCGATTCCCTGCGCCTGCTGGCTGCGCCCGAAGAAGGCTCCGGCAGCCCCTGGCTTACCCTCTCGCCGGCGGATTTCGGCCGGCGCCTGGCAACGCCCGGAAGCACGCAGCTGCGGCTCTCGCTCCTCGACCGGGACGGGCGCGACGGGCAGCTGCTCGTGCCGGCGGCCGCAATCGAACTCGTTCCGGCGGAAAAAGATGACGAGGAGGTGCAAGAGATCGTCCTCATCGCCGATCTCCCCGGCTCGGTCACCCAGGATCGCGACCGGACGACCTTCGTCCTCGCTGCGCCCCTGGCCCACTGCTATGACCGTGAAACCACCCAGGTCAACGCCAATGTGGCCCATGCCACCCATGGCGAGACGGTGAGCGAGATTCTGGGCAGCGGCGATGCGCGCATCCCCAACGCGACCTTCCCGCTCCGCCAGTCGCCCCTGACCTTCGTCAGCGCGGCGACACCTAGCGGCCGGCAATCCACCCTGGCGCTGCGGGCCAACGATCTGCTCTGGCAGGAGGTACCGAGCCTCTATGCCCGCGGGCCCACGGAGCGGATCTATGAGACGGAAATCGACGACGACGGGGTCACGACCGTGCGCTTCGGCGACGGTGAGGAGGGCGCTCGGCCGCCATCGGGGGACCACAACATCCGCGCCACTTATCGCAAGGGTCTGGGTCTCGCCGGCAATGTCGCGGGGGGCAAGCTCACCAACCTGCTGTCCCGTCCGCTGGGCGTGACGGCGGCAACCAATCCCGAGGCCGCGATCGGCGGCGAGGACAAGGAGAGCCAGGACAAGGCCCGGGACAATGCGCCTTTGACCGTGCTGACCCTCGATCGCGCCGTCTCGATCCGCGACTACCGGGATTTCGCCCGCGCCTTCGCCGGCATCGCCAAGGCCCATGCTCTCTGGATTCCCAGCGGGCCGGCGCGCGGCGTCTTCCTTACCGTGGCGGGCGAAGCGGGCGCGCCGGTGCCCGAGACCAGCGATACTTTCGGTCATCTTCAGGAGTCGCTCCACGCCTATGGCGATCCGCTGATGCCCCTTCGCCTCGTGAGCTATCGCGATGCCCGCTTCCGCCTGCGGATCGCGGTCAAGGTCGCGGCGGACGCGGATTCCAAGATCGTCCTGCCGGCCATCGAGGTCCGCCTGCGCGCGGCGTTCGGCTTCGATGCCCGCAGTTTCGGCCAGGGCGTCTCGGTCGACGAGGTGGCGGCCATCGCGCAAGCCGTCGCCGGCGTGGAGGCCGTGAATGTGTCCGAGCTCCACCGCAGCGACGCGCCGAGCCCGGTCTTCGTGCCACGCCTCTTCGCCGCCTTGCCCATCGCGTCCCTCGCGCAGCTGCCTTTGGCAGCCGAGCTGCTGACCCTGGATAAGGCACCTCTCGTTGTGGATTCCATGCCATGACCATCGACGCCGACACGCTGTTCCGCCTGCTGCCTGCGATCCACCGGATCCGCGACGCCGAGCTCGCCGCCGGCATGGGCGGCCTGCTGACGCCGGCCGAGAAGGCGGAGCTCCAGGGCCTCGAGACCCTGCCCAACCCCACCGTCGCCGAGCAGGAGCGCATCAACGCGCTGCGGGAGAAGGCCGCCCGTGGGCCGTTGAAGGCGCTGCTGACGGTCTTTGCCGGCGAGCTGGCGGCGATGGAGGAGAACCTCGCCCAGCTCTATGACGACCAGTTCATCGAGACCTGCGCCGACTGGGTCATCCCCTATATCGGCGACCTCATCGGCTATGAGCCGCTGCATGCGCTGGGCCAGGCGCGGGGCCTTGCGCGCGCCGAGGTCGCTCATACCATCGCGCTCCGCCGGCGCAAGGGAACCGCGGCCGTGCTGGAGCAGCTCGCCCGCGACGTCACGGGCTGGAACGCCCGGGCGGTGGAGTATTTCCAGCTGCTGGGCTGGACCCAGTACATGAATCACATCCGGCCCCGAAGCTTCTATGCGCCCGACATGCGCCGCTGGGAGCCCCTGACGCGGATCGGCAGCGCCTTCGATTCCCTGGCCCATACGGTGGATGTGCGGCGGATCGAAAGCCGGCGTGGACGCTTCAACGTCCCCAATGTGGGAATCTTCCTCTGGCGCCTCAACGCCTATCGCCATACCCGGAGCCCGGCCCCGCGGGTCGACGACAGACGCTATCTGGTAAGCCCCCTGGGACACCCGCTCCAGCTCTTCACCAATCCCCAGGCGGAGGACGAGATCACCCATCTCGCCGATCCCATCAACGTGCCCGATCCCATCGCCCGGCGCGCGCTGGACGATCGCAAGGCGCTCTACTACGGAACACGCGAAACGCCCGCGGACCCCGTCGATGATGTCGATCCCAGTATCGTCCTCTATGTCGACGGCGCCGAGGTGGCGCGCACCGCGATCGTCGCCTGCAATCTCGCCGACGACGGCGCCGCCTGGGCCCATATCCCGCCGGACGGCACCTACGGCATCGATCCCGTGCTCGGCCGGATCGCGCTCGCTGGCGATCTGCAGGTGCCGCAAACCGTCAAAGTCACCTATCACGACGCCTTCTCGGCCGATATGGGCGGGGGCGAATATGATCGCCCGCGCGAAGCCGATGCCGCCGGCACGACGATCCTGCATGTGCCCGCTGACCACCCCACCATCGCGGCCGCCCTCGCCGCCCTGGGGGGCAGTGGCGTCGTGGAGATCGCCGACAGCGGCCGCTATGAGGAGGCGCTGGCCGTCACGGTCAATGCCGGCGGGCATGTGATCCTGCGCGCGGCCGCCGACTGCCGGCCGGCGCTCATCCTCGCTAGCGAGCTGACGGTGACGGGCGGTGCCGACAGCGCCTTCAGCCTGGAGGGCTTGCTGGTCGCCGGCGCGCGCCTCCGCGTGCCGGGTGCCGCCGGGGACGATCTGGCACGGCTTACCATCGCCCATGCCACCTTCGTGCCGGGTCTCAC
>DATHQQ010000183.1:0-16830 GCA_035482595.1 Verrucomicrobiia bacterium | reverse complement strand
CCGAAGGCCGGAGCTTCGCGATTGACCGTCGGCGGCTGGGATTTCGCCTGCATGGCGAAGGTCTTGCAGTGGAACTTCGGCAGGGCGGCGTCGCGATGGACGTCGGCCACCTTCTCCATCAGAGGGCGGGTCAGCTTGTTGGCGCGCTCGACGGCCCAATTGGCGATCGGGGCCACGGCGCCCCCCAGCTTGCCGTTGCGGTCCGTCTTCGCCAGCTCTTCCACCATGCCCTCGGATTTACCCTGCGCGCGCTGGGCATAGCGGTAACGCAACATGAGATGGGGGAAATCGAGGTTGAACTCATGGGGCGGGACGTAGGGGCATTTTGTCATGAAGCAGAGGTCGCAGAGCGTGCAGGCCTCGACGACATCGGCGAAGGCCTCGCTCTTGACCTCCTGCAGCTCTTCGCTCGGCGACTGGTCGATGAGATCGAAGAGGCGGGGAAAGCTGTCGCAGAGATTGAAGCAGCGCCGGCAGCCATGGCAGATGTCGAAGACGCGGCGCATTTCCTGATCGAGCTTCACCGGATCGGCAAAGTCGGGATCCTTCCACGCCAGGGGATGGCGGGTTGGCGCGTCGAGGCTGCCTTCTCTCATGAATCGGATCCGTCCTGCGGGCGATCGCAGCCTTCCCCGCCGGCTGCGGGCGGGAAAGGCGGCAATCCGTCTCGTCTGCCGCGCACCAGGGGCGCCGCCCGACGATGATCGGACGGCAAGGTCAGGTGCTTCGCTAGCCGCGTCGGCCTAGAGGGTATCGAGGGCCTTCTGGAAGCGGCCGGCGTGGGACTTCTCGGCCTTCGCCAGGGTCTCGAACCAGTCGGCGATCTCCTCGAAGCCTTCCTCGCGGGCGGTGCGCGCCATGCCCGGATACATGTCGGTGTATTCGTGGGTCTCGCCGGCGATGGCCGCCTTCAGATTGGGGGCGGTATTGCCGATCGGCAGGCCGGTGGCCGGATCGCCCACCGCCTCGAGGAACTCGAGATGGCCGTGGGCGTGGCCGGTCTCGCCTTCGGCCGTCGAGCGGAACACGGCGGCCACATCGTTGTAGCCCTCCACATCCGCCTTCTGGGCGAAATAGAGATAGCGGCGGTTCGCCTGGCTCTCGCCGGCGAAGGCGGCCTTCAGGTTGTTCTCGGTCTTGGAACCTTTCAGCGAGGACATTTCGGGGTCTCCCTATCTACCGTTGTCACGACGGAAATTTCGAAAGAAATATTCCATCCGCCAACGGCTTTGTCAACAATTTGGAACGATTAAAAACTACTTCAGGCGGCCCCCGACGCGCAGGATGACATCGACCCGACGCAGCGTGGTCCCGGCCGGGGGGGTAGGCAAGCGAGTGACCTCGATCCGGTCGCCCGGGATGTCCATCAGCTTGGCCTCGTCCTCGAAGAAGAAGTGATGATGGTCGGAAGTATTGGTATCAAAATAGCTTCGCCCCGGCTCGACCACGACCTCGCGCAATAGGCCCAGCTGGGTGAACTGATGCAGGCTGTTGTAGACCGTGGCGAGGGAGACGCGGACCTTGGCGGCCTCGGCCTCCTCATGCAGTTGCTCGGCGGTGACATGGCGATCGCCTTGCTCGAACAGCAGCTTGGCAAGCGCCAGGCGCTGGCGCGTGGGCCGGAGGCCGATGCGGCGCAGCCGCTCGAGGGCCTGGGCATAGGTGCGTGGCCGGATCGCAGGCTCCATGGACATCCCTTGCGGATTAAAGCTTCAAATTAACAATTTAGTCGTAAATCTGGAACTTGTCCAGAGTTGTGTTCCAGGAGGCGGTAAAAAGCGTTCCGGGTCAGATGCCCGCGGCCGCGAGCCGTCGGCTACGCCAGCCGAGGAACCAGTAGCCGAGGCCCGTCAGCCAGTTATTCAACCGGCCATGCGGCGCCAAGCCCGCCGCCTTCAGCGCCATGGCCACGCCACGCTCCACATGGCTGCGCCGATAGATGGCGAAGGTGCGCCGGGCATAGGCCTTGGAGGCGCGGCGGCGGTCGTAGGGGACCGCCTGGGATTCATTGGCCGCATAATAAGCGTAGGCGAGCTCGTCGTCCTCACTCTCGCGCACGCGCGAGAGCACAACGGCGACGCGCTTCCAGCGCCCGATCTTCTCCGTCTCCAGATAGCGGCGCAGATGATCGTAGAAGAGCTTATAGTGGCGCAGCTCGTCGGCGGCGATGTTGCGACAGATCTCCTTCAGCACCGGCTCCGCCGTCGCATCCTTCAATGCGGCATAATAGGAGCTGGTACCGGTTTCCACGATGCAGCGCGCCACCAGCTCGCCGGAGCGCGAGCCGCGGATCGAGGCCTTGGATTCCGTGGCGATCTTGAAGCCGTCGGTGAAGCGCTTGAAGCCGGCGTCGAAATCGAAGGTCGGGTCGGCGAGCCTGGCCCAGGCGGCGAGCGCCCGGCCATGCTGCACTTCCTCCTCGGCCCATTGCCGGGCGACGGTCTGGAATTCCGGATCGTCGTGGAAGACGCTGCAGAGATAGGCCGCGTAGTCGCCGCCATTGTGCTCGACCATGGCGGCGGCCTTGACCACTTTGAGAATATCGGGATCAACCTGGGCAGCATCGAACTGCGCCCAAGGGATATCGTCGAGCGTCCAATGCCTTTTGCGCGCCACTGCTCGCTGCATGGCCTCTGTCCGCCTCATGCGCCTATTGTGGGGATGCCGGCGGCCGGACGCAAGACCCTGTAAGGGCTTGGCCGGAAGCCGAATTTCCGGACCAGGCTCATGTACGGTGCCTGCTTCCCAGGAGCGATCTGTCACCCATGCCTCCGGCCGATGCGGCGAGCGAAAGGATTGCGATGGGCGGCCGCCCGGGATCGGGCGCGCCCCAGAGCAGCCGATGGACCGCCCTCAGTAGACCGTCGTCTCGACGGCCGTGATCTTGGCCTCGGCGACGGCGATGGCCGCCTCGGCGGCCGCCCGCTCCTGATCGCTCTTGGCGTCGGCCAGGTCCTCGCGAGCGTCCTTGAGATCGGCCTCGACGGCGCTGCGGTCGATCTCGCCGATGGGGAGCGCCTGCTCGGCGAGCACCGTGCAGCGCTCCGCCGTCACCTCGGCGAAGCCCCCGGCGACGAAGATCCGCTCCTCCACCTTGCCGCCTTCGAAGACGGCGATGACGCCGGGCCGGACCTCCGAGATGAGCGGGGCATGGCCGGGCAGGACGCCGAAATCGCCCTCCACCCCCGGCACGACCACCATCTCCACCGGCCGGCTGACGAGCAGCCGCTCGGGCGAGACCAGCTCGAACTGGACCTGCTCGGCCATGCTCAGGCCGCCTGGGACGCCATCTTGCGGCCCTTCTCGATCGCCTCCTCGATGGTGCCCACCATGTAGAAGGCGGCCTCGGGCATGTCGTCGTAGTCGCCGGCGACGATACCCTTGAAGCCCTTGATGGTGTCCTCGAGCTTGACGAAGACGCCCGGCGTGCCGGTGAAGACCTCGGCCACATGGAAGGGCTGGGAGAAGAAGCGCTGGATCTTGCGGGCGCGGGCGACGATCAGCTTGTCCTCTTCGCTGAGCTCGTCCATGCCCAGGATGGCGATGATGTCCTGCAGGCTCTTATAGGTCTGCAGCACCCGCTGCACGTCGCGGGCGACCTTGTACTGGTCCTCGCCGACGACGCGGGGATCGAGGATGCGGCTCGTCGAATCCAGCGGATCCACGGCCGGATAGATGCCGAGCTCGGCGATCTGGCGCGACAGCACGGTGGTGGCGTCGAGATGGGCGAAGGAGGTGGCCGGCGCCGGATCGGTCAGATCGTCGGCGGGCACATAGATGGCCTGCACCGAGGTGATCGAGCCCTTCTTGGTGGTGGTAATGCGCTCCTGCAGCTGGCCCATGTCGGTGGCCAAGGTCGGCTGATAGCCCACCGCCGAGGGAATGCGGCCCAGCAGCGCCGAGACCTCGGAGCCCGCCTGGGTGAAGCGGAAGATGTTGTCGACGAAGAACAGCACGTCCTGGCCTTCCTCGTCGCGGAAATACTCGGCCGCGGTCAGGCCGGTCAGGCCGACGCGGGCACGCGCGCCCGGCGGCTCGTTCATCTGGCCATAGACGAGGGCGACCTTGGAGCCCGGGCCGTCGGTCTTGATGACGCCCGATTCGATCATCTCGTGATAGAGGTCGTTGCCCTCGCGCGTCCGCTCGCCCACGCCGGCGAAGACCGAGACGCCGCCGTGCGCCTTGGCGATGTTGTTGATCAGCTCCATGATGATGACGGTCTTGCCCACGCCGGCGCCGCCGAAGAGGCCGATCTTGCCGCCCTTGGCGTAGGGGGCGAGCAGGTCGACCACCTTGATCCCCGTCACCAGAATCTGCGCTTCCGTCGACTGGTCGATGAATTCCGGCGCCAGGCGATGGATGGGGAAATGCTTCGTGGCATTGACCGGGCCGCGCTCGTCCACCGGCTCGCCGATGACATTGATGATGCGGCCCAGCGTCTCCGGCCCGACGGGCACGGTGATCGGCGCGCCGGTATCGGTCGCCGGCTGGCCGCGGACCAGGCCGTCGGTCGAGTCCATGGCCACGGTACGCACCGTCTTCTCGCCGAGATGCTGCGCCACCTCGAGCACCAGCCGCTTGCCCTGGTTCTCGGCGTTGAGCGCGTTCAGGATCGCGGGCAGCTCGCCCTCGAACTGCACATCGACTACGGCGCCCAGGACCTGGGTGATCTTGCCGACGGAATTACTGGCCATGACGAACTCCTTTGCTCTCTTTAGACCGCTTCAGCGCCGGAGATGATCTCGATCAGCTCCTTGGTGATATAGGCCTGGCGCGAACGGTTGTAGAAAATGGTGAGCTTGTTGATCATCTCGCCCGCGTTGCGGGTCGCATTGTCCATGGCGGTCATGCGCGCGCCCTCCTCGCTGGCCTTGTTCTCCAGCAACGCGCGATAGATCTGCACGCCGAGATTGCGCGGCAGCAGGGCCTCCAGGATCTCGGTCTCGTCCGGCTCGTATTCGTAGACGACATCGCCCGCGCCGTCGCCGGCCGGGGCGGCGAACGGGATCAGCTGCTGCGATGTCACGATCTGCGTCATCGCCGATTTGAACTTGTTGTAGATGATGTGGCAGACATCGAACTCGCCGGCGGCATATAACGCAGCCAGGCGTTCGCCGACCCCGGCGGCGCCGGCGAAGGTGAGCCGCGGCTTCCCGATATCCTCGATATGGCCAACGATCAGCCCGCCGAGATCGCGGCGCAGCTGCTCGCGCCCTTTGCGCCCGACGCAGAAGATCTTCACCTCCTTGCCCAGCTCGCGCAGCTCCCGGATCTTGCGCCGGGCGGCGCGCACGATGGTGGAGTTGAAGCCGCCGCAGAGGCCGCGGTCGGAGGTCATGACGACGACGAGGTGAACCTGATCGCGGCCGGTGCCCGCGAGCAGCACCGGCGCGCCGTCATGCCCCGCCATGCTGCCGGCGAGCGAGCCCAGCATGCGCTCCATCCGCTCGGCATAGGGCCGGGCGGCCTCGGCCTGCTCCTGGGCGCGGCGCAGCTTCGCCGCGGCCACCATCTTCATGGCCGAGGTGATCTTCTGCGTCGACTTGACGCTGGCGATCCTGACCTTGAGATCCTTGAGCGAAGGCATGCCGGTCGATCCTCGGGACTAGACGAAGCTCTTGAGGAAGCCGTCGAGAATGCCCTGCAACTTGGTTTCGGTTGCCGGCGAGATCTCGCCCGAGGTACGGATCGCCTCGAGCACATCGGGGTGCCGGCTGCGCACCTCGGCGAGGAGGCTCGTCTCGAAATGGTTGATCTGCTCGACCGTAATGCCGTCGAGATAGCCGCGCACGCCGGAGAAGATCGAGACCACCTGCTCCTCCACCGGCATCGGCTGATACTGCCCCTGCTTCAGGAGCTCGGTCAGCCGGGCGCCGCGGGCCAGCAGGCGCTGGGTCGAGGCGTCGAGGTCGGAGGCGAACTGGGCGAAAGCGGCCATCTCGCGATATTGGGCGAGCTCGAGCTTGATGCGGCCGGCCACCTGCTTCATCGCCTTGATCTGGGCGGCGGAGCCCACGCGGCTGACCGAGAGGCCGACGTTGATGGCCGGACGGATGCCGCGATAGAACAGCGCCGTCTCCAGGAAGATCTGGCCGTCGGTGATGGAGATCACATTGGTCGGAATATAGGCCGAGACGTCGCCGGCCTGAGTCTCGATCACGGGCAGGGCCGTCAGCGAGCCCGAGCCATGCTCCTTGTTCATCTTGGCCGCGCGCTCGAGCAGGCGAGAGTGCAGATAGAAGACGTCGCCCGGATAGGCCTCGCGACCGGGCGGGCGGCGCAGCAGCAGCGACATCTGGCGATAGGCGACCGCCTGCTTCGACAGGTCGTCATAGATGATCAGCGCATGCATGCCGTTGTCGCGGAAGAACTCGCCCATGGTGCAGCCGGTATAGGGGGCGAGGTACTGCAGCGGTGCCGGCTCCGAGGCGGTGGCGGCGACGACGATGGAATAGTCGAGCGCGCCGTTGTCCTCCAGCGTCTTGACGATCTGGGCGACGGTCGAGCGCTTCTGCCCGATGGCGACATAGACGCAATAGAGCTTCTTCGATTCGTCGCTGCCGGCGTTGACCGCCTTCTGGTTCAGGATGGTGTCGATGGCGACGGCCGTCTTGCCCGTCTGGCGGTCGCCGATGATGAGCTCGCGCTGGCCGCGGCCGACGGGCACCAGGGCGTCGATCGCCTTCAGCCCGGACTGCACGGGCTCGTGCACCGAGCGGCGCGGGATGATGCCCGGCGCCTTGACCTCGACGCGCGAACGCGTCACGTCCTTCAGCGGGCCCTTGCCGTCGATCGGATTGCCGAGACCGTCGACCACCCGGCCCAGCATGCCGCGACCGATGGGCACGTCGACGATGGCGCCGGTGCGCTTGACGAGATCGCCTTCCTTGATCGACCGGTCGTCGCCGAAGATGACGACGCCCACATTGTCGGATTCGAGGTTGAGGGCCATGCCGCGAATCCCGCCGGGGAATTCGACCATCTCGCCGGCCTGGACGTTGTCGAGCCCGTAGACGCGGGCGACGCCGTCACCCACCGACAGCACCTGGCCGACCTCGGCAACATCGGCCTCGGTGCCGAAATTGGCGATCTGCTGTTTCAGGATGGCGGAGATTTCTGCGGCGCGGATTTCCATTATCCGACCCCTTTCATAGCCAATTGCAACCGTTGCAGTTTCGATTTCAGCGAGCTGTCGACCATGCGGCTGCCGACCTTGACGACCAGGCCGCCGATGAGGCTCGCGTCGGTTTTCAGATCCACCGCGACCTTGCCGCCGACGGCGCGCCTCAGCGCCTCGGTGACAGCCGCGATCTGGGCTTCGCTGAGCGCCACCGCCGAGGTGACGCTGGCCGTCACCTCGCCGCGGCGCCGCGCGAGCTCGCCCAGATAGGCGTCGATCATGTCGACCAGGGCGAAGAGGCGACGGTTCTCGGCGACCAGCGCCACGAAGCGGCGCACCAGATCGCTCACCCCGGCCTGCTGCAGCACGGCGGCCACGGCCTTGCCCTGGTCGGCGCGGGTGAGGACGGGGCTGCGCACGAGGCGGCGCAGATCGGCGCTCTCTTCGATCATGGCCTTGACGGTCTTCAGATCCGCCGCGACGGAATCGAGCTGCTTGGCCTCGTCGGCCAGTTCGAACAATGCCGCAGCGTAGCGTGCGGCGAGCCCGGCGGTGCCGGAATGCTGGGCTGCCAAATGGAAGACCCCGTATCCATGAAAGACCCGCGTCGCCGCGAGCCGGATCCCGAAAAGCCACCCGCGCGACAGGCTCTCCTGGAACCCCCGGCCCGAACGGCGTGGGGTATCTATCATAGACCCCCCGGCGTTGCAACGACCCGAAAATGCTACGAAAAACTGCAGCGCCCAGCCGTTTGCCCCGAGCGCCGAACAGCCCGTAAATTCACCGTGGAACCCTGGTGGCGGGCCGGCTGCGGCGCAATGTCGCGCTGTAAGGCCCTGCGACCTCGACCTCACGTCGTTGCCGGCCGGCAAGCCTCTCTTTCTGACGTCATGGTCGGCGAAGGCCGACCATCCACGAGTTTGCCTGCCCCCGATCCAACATATCCGATCCAGGTTCGACCACTGGTCTCGCATTCACCAATAAGTAACTCGTGGATGGTCGGCCTTCGCCGACCATGACGAAAGGAGGGTGGCACGCAGCAACGCGACCCATGACGAAGGGGCTGATGGCACGCGGGCGCCCCTACAAGAAGCTGTAAGGATCGATATCCACCTGCAGCCGCAAATTGCCCGGCAGCTTGACCTTGGCGAGCCAGGCGCGGATCAGGGGCTGGGGGGCGATGTCGCGGCGGCATTTCAGCAGGAAGCGTCGGCGGTAGCGCCCGCGCAGCAGGGCCAGGGGGGCGGGCGCGGGGCCGAGGACCAGTATGCCGGGGCCCGAGGGCGCGACGCGGGCGAGCTCGCGGGCGATGCGGTCGATTCCGTCGGCATCGGCGCTGGAGAGGATGAGGGCGGCAAGCCGGCCGTAGGGCGGCATGCTGGCCGCCCGGCGCTCCGCCATCTCATATGCGATGAAGCCGTCGCGATCGTCGGCGACCAGCGCCCGGATCACGGGATTCTCGGGATCATAGGTCTGGAGCAGCACCTGCCCGGCGCGCTCGGCGCGCCCGGCGCGGCCCGCCACCTGATGCAAGAGCTGAAAGGTCCGCTCCGCCGCGCGCAGATCCCCGCCGTTGAGGCCGAGATCGGCATCGACGACCCCCACCAGGGTCAGCATGGGAAAATGATGCCCCTTGGCCACGATCTGCGTGCCGATCAGGAGATCGACCTCATGGCGCAGGATGCGATCGATGGTGAGCGCCACGGAGCGCGGGCCGCCCAGGGTATCGCTGGTCAGAAGCGCGATGCGCGCGGCCGGAAAGAGCGCGGCCGTCTCCTCCGCCAGGCGTTCGACCCCGGGGCCGCAGGCGGCGAAGCTGCCCGCGGTGCCGCAGGCCGGACAGGCCTCCGGCAGCCGCGCCTGATAACCGCAATGGTGGCATTGCAGCCGGCCGGCATGGCGATGCTCCACCAGCCAGGCGGTGCAATTGGGGCAGTTCATGCGATGGCCGCAATGGCGGCAGAGGGTCAGCGGCGCATAGCCCCGGCGATTGAGGAAGAGCAGTGCCTGCTCGCCCTGGGCCAGCGTCTCCTCCAGCGCGGACACCAGCCCGGGGGAGAGCCAGCGCTGGCGCGCCGGCCGGTCGCGCCGGAGGTCCACGGCCCTGACCTTCGGCAGCGCGGCCCCGGCATGGCGGTCGGGCAGATGGAGGGCCCGATAGCGCCCACCGGCGACATTTTTCAGGGTCTCCAGGGAGGGGGTGGCCGAGACCAGCAGCACGGGGACGCGGGCGAGATGACCCCGGAGCACCGCCATGTCGCGGGCCTGATAGGCGACGCCATCCTCCTGCTTATAGGCCTGCTCATGCTCCTCATCGACGATGACGAGGCCGAGATCGGGGAAGGGCAGGAACAGCGCCGAGCGCGCCCCGACCACGACGCGGGCCTCGCCCGTCGCGATCGCCCGCCAGGCGGAACGGCGCTCCGCGCCGGTGAGATCGGAATGCCACTCGGCCGGGCGGGCGCCGAAGCGCTGCTCGAAGCGCTCGAGCCACTGGCCCGTCAGCGCGATCTCCGGCAGCAGCACCAGCGCCTGGCGCCCTGCGCGCAGCGTCGCGGCCACCGCCTCGAAATAGACCTCGGTCTTGCCCGAGCCGGTAACGCCATCCAGCAGGGTGACGCCGCCATCGGCCAGATGGGCGATCAGGCTCTCGGCCGCATCGCGCTGCGCCGGCGAGAGCGCCGGGCCTTCGTGGAATCCGTCGGGCCGGCCAAAGGCGGGAAGCGGCGGCAGGCTGACGGCTTCGAGCAGCCCCGCGGCCGCCATCGCCCTGACGACGCCGGTTCCGACCCCGGCCTCGCGCGCGAGATCGCTGGTGCTGCGCGCCGGCCCCTGCTGCAAGACGGCACGCACGCGCCGACGCGCGGGGGTTTCTTTCGCAGCTGCCTGGCCTGGCGCTCCCATTTGGCCTGGCACCGGTATCTGGTCTGCCGCCGCTGCCGGCAGGCGCCAGGCGGCGATCATCCGGGGCGGTTCGAGAGCCGTCGAGACGCTCATGGCCATGCGCAGCACGGCGCCCGGCGGCGCCAGGGTGTAGGCTGCGACTCGATCGATGAAACGCCGCGTGATCTCCGGCAGCGGCGGCGCGTCGAGCTTGGCGATGACCGCCTTCAGCTTGTTCGCTGCGACCTCGCCCGTGCCCGGCCCCCAGACCACGCCGATGGTCTCGCGCTTGCCCAGCGGCACGACGACGAAATCGCCCGGCGCGAGGTTCTCACCCAGGTAGTCGTAGCTGCCCGCCAGCGGCAGAGGCAACAAGATGGCAAGGGAGTCTGGCATCAGCTACACTTTAACGCGTCGAGACTGATTCGCCTTGGTGAGCATGAAGTTCTTCGTAGATACCGCCGATATCGCCGAGATTCGCGACCTCGCCGCCACCGGGCTGGTGGATGGCGTGACCACCAACCCGTCGCTGGTAGCCAAGAGCGGGCGCAAATTCCTCGATGTCGTCAAGGAGATCTGCGAGGTGATTCCTGGCCCCGTCAGCGCCGAGGTGGCGGCCGTGGATCATGCCACCATGCTGGGCGAAGGACGCAAGCTCGCCAAGATCGCGCATAACGTCGTCGTCAAGGTGCCGCTGACGCCCGACGGGTTGAAGACCTGCAAGGCGCTGCGGGCCGAAGGGACCAAGGTCAATGTCACGCTCTGCTTCTCCCCGGCCCAGGCCATTCTCGCCGCCAAGGCGGGGGCCAGCTATGTCTCGCCTTTCGTCGGCCGGCTCGACGATGTCGGGGTCGACGGCATGGGCCTGATCGGCGACATCGTGCAGATCTACGATTCCTATCCCGAATTCGAGACCGAGGTGCTGGTCGCCTCGGTGCGCCATCCCATGCATGTGGTCGTCGCCGGCAAGCTCGGCGCCGATGTCGTCACGCTGCCGCCGCCGGTGCTGCGGCAGATGTTCAATCACCCCCTCACCGACAAGGGTCTGGCCGCGTTCCTCGCCGATTGGGCGAAGACCGGCCAGTCAATCGTTTAAAATGGCGATCATTTAGAATGGCGATCCTCTAGCTTGGCTCAGAATCCCGACGACGCGATCGCCGCCGGCCCGCGCATTACCGCCGCGCAGGTGGTCGATTATCTGAAGCGTCACCCCAATTTCCTGCAGCATCATCCCGAGCTTCTGGACAGCCAGACGCCCCCGGCCCGTGCGCAGGGCGAGGGCGTGGTCGATCTGCAGCAGTTCATGGTCGACCGGCTGCGCCGCGATCTGACGCGGCTGCGCGGCCTGCAGGACGAGCTGGTCGCCAATAGCCGCGACAATCTCTCGACCCAGGACCGGATCCACAAGGCGATCCTGGCGCTGCTCGATGCCGAGACCTTCGAGCATCTGATCGAGATCGTCACCACCGACCTCGCCATGCTGCTGAGCGTCGATGTGGCCGCGCTTTGCGTCGAGGCCGCCACCGGCAGCGCGCCGCGCTCGGTCGAGGGGGTGCAGGTGCTGCCCAGCGGCTTCGTCGACGGGCTGCTGGGCGTGGGGCATGAGGTGCTGCTGCGCGACGATATCGAGGGCGACGAGACGATCTTCGGCCCCGCCGCCGGGCTGGTGCGCTCCGATGCCTTGATCCGCCTCACCGTGGGCCGCAGCGCGCCGCCGGCTTTGCTGGTCTTCGGCACCCGCCATCCCGGCTATTTCAATGCCGGCCAGGGTACCGAGCTGCTGAGCTTCCTCGCCCGCGTCATCGAGCATTGCCTCCGGCTATGGCTGGGGCTGAAGGCCTGAAACCATCGCCCGCCGCCGGCGATCTCGCCGAGCCGGTGGATGCCT
This sequence comes from Verrucomicrobiia bacterium, assembly GCA_035482595.1. Lineage (GTDB taxonomy): Bacteria > Pseudomonadota > Alphaproteobacteria > Dongiales > Dongiaceae > DASXQK01. The sequence goes on along the minus strand of DATHQQ010000183.1, from coordinate 4,939 downwards.
GGCGCAACTGGCTGAAGTCCGAACGGCGTGCCGCCGCTCTCAGCCTGGAAGCCTATGAGCGTGACCTCTTCGCCTTCCTCGCTTTCCTGGCGGAGTATCAGGGCGCCCCGCCCTCGCTGCGCAGCCTGAAGGATCTCGGCCGCGGCGATCTGCGCGCCTGGCTGGCCGCGCGCGGCGGCCGCGGGCTGAAGGCCACGTCGACGGCCCGCGCCCTCAGCGTGATCCGGGGATTCTTCCGCTTCCTCGCGCGCCGCGGGCTGGTGGAGAACGCCGCCGTGCTGGCGCTGCGCAATCCCAAGCTCCCGAAATCGGTGCCGCGGGCGCTCAGCGAAGCCGAGGCGATGGATGCCCTCGACAATATCGGCGAGCTGGAGGGCGAGCCCTGGATCGCCAAGCGCGATACGGCACTGCTCACGCTGCTCTATGGCTGCGGCCTGCGGCTGGGCGAGGCGCTCTCGCTGACGCGCGCCGACGTGAAGGCGGCGCGCGCGGGCCGCCTCACCGTCACCGGCAAGGGCCGCAAGCAACGCGTGGTGCCGGTGCTGGCAATCGTGGCGGCCGCTCTCGACGATTATCTTGCGTCCTGCCCCTTCAAGCACGAACCGCTGTTCCTGGGCGCGCGCGGCGGGCCGCTTCATCCCCGCATCGTGCAGGACCGCTTGCAGCGCCTGCGCCTGCTGCTGGGGCTGCCCGCGACGGCCACGCCCCATGCGCTGCGCCACAGCTTCGCCACCCATCTCCTGGCCGGCGGCGGCGATCTGCGCGCGATCCAGGAGCTGCTGGGCCATGCCTCGCTCTCGACGACCCAGCGCTACACCGATGTGGATGCCGCCGGATTGCTTGCCGTCTACGAAAAGGCTCATCCCCGCGCCAAGCAGAGTGCCTAGAGCAGGCTCTAGGCCGAGCGCTCTCTTCCAAGAAGCCAGAGCGCCAGCGGACCGGTCAAGGCGCCCAGCGCGATCACGATGAAGGCGGCGATCCAGGCCCCGGCCGCCGCCTGGCCACCGGCGTGATCCAGCGCGATACCGACGGCGAGCGGGCCGATGAAGGCGGCGGCAAATCCGATGGTGGAATGGACGGCGATGGTCGCCCCTTGAGCCTCCGGCGTCGAGACCGAGATGACGCCCGAGGTGAGGGAGCCCGAATCCGCCGTGCAGGTGACGGCGTAGAACAGAATCAGGGCGACCACGATTCCATAGGGTAGGCCTGGCGAGAATCCGATGACGGCGCCCAGCATGGCCGAGACCGTCATGATGGCGATCAGCACCCGCCGCCGGCCGAAGCGCACCGAAAGCTCGTTGCCGATCACGCTTGCCGGCAGGCCGATGACGCTGAAGACGGCGGCGACCGCGGTGGCGCCGTGATCCGCGCCGATCCCCCGGGCCGTGGCCGCGAATCCGAGAAAGGCGACCATCCAGGCGCGCATGGCTGTCAGCTCGTAGCCATGGGCGCTATAGGCGAGGATATAGCCCAGCGCGCGGCGGTTGGCGAAGACCGGGCGGAAGTTGAACAAGGGACGGCGCGGCCCCGCCTTCGGGCGATGCCCCCCGACCCAGGCGAGCGCGATCAGCAGTGCCACCAGCGGCCCCAGCGCCAGAAGCGCGAAGCCGATGCGCCAGCCGAAGCTTCCCGCCAGCAGGCCGGCGAAGAGGAAGGACAGGCTGACGCCGACGGAATAGCTGGCGGTGTAGAAGGTGACCGCGCGCGACTTCTCGCTGGAGTCGTCGCGGTCGGTGAGCACCCGCAGGCCCGGCATATAGGTGCCGGCGAGCCCGACGCCCGCGAGGCCCCGCCACAGCAGCGCCGACCAGAAGCCATCGGCCGCCACGGCAAAGGCGAGATTGGCGATCACCGCCAGCGCCGCGCCGGCGAGGAAGATGAGGCGCGCATCATGGCGGTCCGTCAGGCTCATCAGGACCGGGACGGCCGCCATATAGCCGAAAGCGGAGATGCCGGCGATCCAGCCGACCTCGGTATTGCTGATTCCCCAGACGGCGATGAAGGTCGGCGTCAACGCGGCAAAGGCGAAATTGGGCAGCAGCGTGCCGATCTCTCCGATCGACATCGCAAACACCAGCGGCCGCCCGCGCAGCGCGATCATGCGGCGCTCGCGTTCTTCCTTCCGTCATTCCCGCGAAAGCGGGAATCCAGGGCCGCAAGCGAGCCGGTTGCCCTGGATCCCCGCTTTCGCGGGGATGACGAAAGAGAATAAACCCTCTTTGGAGAGCACAAAGATGAGGAGAGCGGCAACCGCGTCGATCAGATATGGATCGCGCGGCCGTCGACGGCGAGCGCGGCTTCCTTGATGGCCTCGTTCAAGGTCGGATGGGCGTGGCAGGTGCGCGCGATGTCTTCGGCCGCGGCGGCGAATTCCATCCCCAGCACCAATTCGGCGATCAGATCGCCGGCCTCGGGGCCGACGATATGGGCGCCCAGGATGCGATCCGTCGCCTGGTCGGCGAGGATCTTCACGAAGCCATCGGTCATCGCCATGGCGCGGGCGCGGCCATTGGCGGTAAAGGTGAACTTGCCGACCTTATAGGCGATATTGGCCGCCTTCAGCTGTTCCTCCGTCTGGCCGACGGAGGCCGCCTCGGGCCAAGTATAGACCACGCCGGGAATGGCGTCGTAGTTCACATGGCCCGCCTGGCCGGCCAGGATCTCGGCGACGGCGATGCCCTCATCCTCCGCCTTATGAGCCAGCATGGGCCCGGCGATGGCATCACCGATGGCATGGATGCCCGGGACGTTGGTGGCGAAATGCCCGTCGGTCTTGACTCGACCGCGCTCGTCGAGAGCGACGCCCACGGCCTCCAGCCCCAGCCCTTCGACATAGGGCCGCCGGCCCACCGCGACCAGCACCACATCGGCCGCCAGCGTTTCACTCGCGCCGCCCTTCGCGGGCTCCAAGGTAAGATTCACGCCGGTCTCGTTCGGCACCGCCGCCGTCACCTTGGTCCCGAGCTTGAAGGCGATCCCCTGCCTCTGCAGCAGGCGCTCCATCACCTTCGACACCTCGCCATCCATGCCCGGCAGGATGCGGTCGAGGAACTCGACGACCGTCACCTCGCTGCCGAGGCGCCGCCAGACCGAGCCCAGCTCGAGGCCGATATAGCCGCCGCCGATGACGACCAGATGCTTGGGCACAGAGGGCAAAGACAGGCCACCGGTGGAGGAGACGATACGCTGCTCGTCGATGGCGATACCCGGCAGCGGCGTGCTCTCGGAGCCCGTGGCGATCAGGATATGGCGGGTCTTCATCTGCCGCTGGCCGCCCTCCGTGAGGGCGACATCCACCAGGCCGGGAGCGGCGATTCGGGCCGTGCCCTTGATCCAATCGATCTTGTGCTTCTTGAAGAGAAAGGCGACACCGGCGGTGTTGGCGGTGACCACCCTGTCCTTCTGCGCCATCATGACCGGCAGGTCGAGCTCGACGCCCGCGATCTTGATGCCGTGGCGGGCGAGGCCGTGGCCGGCCTCGTGGAAGCGCTCCGAGGAGAAGAGCAGCGCCTTGGAGGGGATGCAGCCGATGTTGAGGCAGGTGCCGCCCAGCGTCTCGCGCTTCTCGACGCAGGCCGTCCTCAACCCGAGCTGGGCCGCGCGGATCGCCGCGACATAGCCCCCCGGCCCGCTGCCGATCACCACCAGATCATAGCCCTCGGTCTCGCTCATCGCTTCTCTGCCTGTTGTTTCCTAGCCTTTCGCCCGCCGGACGGCGCCCGGCGCACCAGCACCACCGCCCGCTCGCGCTCGCCGCCATAGCAGGTCATCCGGTCGAAATCGCGTCGCGTCAGGGGGATGTCCGTCATGTCGGGAGCGGTCTTGCCGTGGTCAAGCGCCACCCAGGGATCGTTGACATGCACATGCTCCCCCTTGAAACCGGTGACGACGATCCAATGGGGCACATTGTCGCCATGGATGAACCGCGTGCTGCAGAGCACGATGGGCACGGCACCCTCTGCCGCAGCCGCCTCGAGATCCCGCGGCGTCAGCCGGTCGTAGTGGACCGGGATGCCCAGCCTCCTGGCCTCCGCAAGATCGCGGGCCTGGACCATCCGCATGACCTCCTGGAGCTCGGCGGAGCGGGTCCGCCGGGCGAGCAGCACGCCGCGGTGATTGACATGGACCTCCGGAGCGAAGCCGCGCCGGTGAAGGGCGAGCGCCAGTCCGAGGGCGCCGCAGCCGCCATGGGCGCCCTTGGGCCCCATGAAGACCGTCGTCGCCTCGCGCCAGATCTCGATCTCCTCGACCCGGCTCATGCGGCGCCGGCCGTCGAGAGCCGTCATCGCCATCAGGCAGGCGGAGGGGCCGCAGGTGAAATCCGTGGTCTGCCGGTAATGCGGCACCTTCTTGGGGCGCGGCGCGGCAAGTCTCACCTAACGATCTTTCGGCTCAGGCATGGGACGTCTCAGGCATCGAGCAGGATGCGCTCGGGATCCTCGATGCATTCCTTGAGGCGCACCAGGAAGGTGACGGCCTCGCGCCCATCGATGACCCGGTGGTCGTAGCTCAAGGCGAGATACATCATGGGGCGAATCTCGACCTTGTCGCCCACCGCCACCGGCCGGGGCATGGTCTTGTGCATGCCGAGGATGCCCGACTGGGGCGGGTTCAGGATCGGCGTCGACATCAGCGAGCCATAGACGCCGCCGTTGGAGATGGTGAAGGTGCCGCCGGTCAGCTCCTCGATGGTGAGCTTGCCGTCGCGGGCCCGCTTGCCGAGCTCGGCGATCTTCTTCTCGACCTCGGCGAAGCCGAGGCGATCGGCATCGCGGACCACCGGCACGACCAGCCCCAGCTCGGTGCCCACGGCGACGCCGATGTCGTAGTAGTTCTTGTAGACGATGTCGTCGCCGTCGATCTCGGCATTGACCGCCGGGATCTCCTTGAGCGCGGTGATGGCGGCCTTCACGAAGAAGCTCATGAAGCCGAGCTTCAC
>DATHQQ010000182.1:0-5677 GCA_035482595.1 Verrucomicrobiia bacterium | reverse complement strand
AGACTGTCCCGGATGCGGGAGACCTCATCATTGACGATTCCCATGATCTGCAGCGCCCTGTGCAGATCGTCGGCGGATTGCCCGGGCCCCCGGCCGGGCATCTGCTGGCGGAAGATACGGTTTGAGAGGCCGTCGAGCTCTGCGCGGAGATTCTCCAGCCTGTCTGCCATCACCTCGACCAGGGCCTCGAGGAGCAAGAGGAAGACGGCCGAGCTGGCCGGCTTTGTGGCGTAGCCGCGGGTCGACGGTTTCGACAGGCGCTGGGCGACCGAATCGACGGGCGGCGAGGGGGCGAAGCGGATGGTGATCAACCGCTCCTGCGTCAATACGAAGCCCATGGGCGCGGTGATGCAATGCGCCCCTTTGCTCTCAGCGATCACGGGCAGGCTGAGGTGGATTGCGCCATCCTCCTCAAAGAATCGGCTGGAGCTTTCGATCTCCGAGAGTTCGGCTTGGGTGGAGACGTAGAGGCCCGTCGCTCTCTCGATCGCCGCCTTCTCCTCGGCGGTCGGATCCAGCGCATCGATCCAGATCGCCTCGGCGAACAGTTCGGGCGGGGGCGAAACCTCCGGTCCCCTGACCCGGTCGCGAAGGATGGTCAACATGTGGCAGGCCCTGCTGGCGAAACCCGCGGCAGGTTTAGCAGATCGCCGCCGTCAAGACCGAGAAGATTTGCGGGTTTCGCTAGGGCTGCCGGCTCTCGTCTTTCAAGTAGAGTGAGATTCACGGGTCAGCTTGATTCAAGCTGACCCGATCTTCCTCTACCGCCAGTGACCCCCGATCCAGGTCCAGCCGCCGCCGCGCTGTGCCCAATGCCCGGGAACCCAGCCGGCGTAGCGCTCCTCCCGCGGCATATAGCGCCCGGGGACCCAGGCATAGGCATTGCTGCCCCAGCGCCAGCGGCCGGGAACCCAGGCCCAGCTCCCCGGCGGCGGGGCGGGGATTACCTCGTAGCGGGGTGCCGGCGGCGCCGTCTGGATGATGATCTCGGCGGCGGCCGCGGGCCGCAGATCCGCGGCATCGACGATGCTCACGCCACCCACAACAGCAAGAGAGACCGCTAGAACACGGAGGCTTCGCATAGGGACCTCATTGAACATGGCTGATAGTGATTCCACGCTTGGTAAATGCGGCTCCTTCGCCGACGGCCATCTGACTTTTTTTGGGCGGAGACGGGGTGCGGGGCTGTCGGAGGCTTTGATCCCCGCGGACCCCCGGATCGACTACTCTAGGCGCCGGACAAGATGGAGGCATGAGGTGCGCGCCAGCGGTTTCGGACGATCCCTATTGCTGGCGGTATTGCTGGGTGCGGCGGGCTGCGCCCCGTCGGCCGGCGGTGGAGGTGCGCCCGCCCGGGACATCCTCTCCTGGCAAGGCCAGTCGGCGGCGGCGCTGCAGCAGGGTCTGGGCCCGCCGGACGTGGTCGAGAAGCTCGCCTCCGGGGAGACGGTCATGATCTATCGCTGGAGCCGCTCCCAGACCTATGGCGGCTATGCGGTCTCCATGGGCGGCTATTCCCAACTGGGGACGCAATATGTTCCGACCCAGGTCGTCAGCATGAACTGCCAGGCGCGCTTTAGCATCGGCGCCGATGATCGGGTCCGGGATATCGAATTCCAGGGCAATGGCTGCCTGCAGGAGCACCGATAGGTTCTTTACGGCCCAGAAATGTCTCGACCGCAGGATGGCGATTGGTGAGACTAGACTCTTCGTGGGATTGGCTGGATCGAGGGGACAAATCCATGCGTCACGCTCTACGGTTGATCATGCTGGGTGGGATTCTCGTTCTGGGCGCGACGGCGTCCTGGGCGACGGGTATGAATCCCTTCGGACCTTCCGGCCTGCCGCTGACCGCCAAGGATTTTGCCGCCATGGCCGCGGTGGCCGATCCGCTCATGGAGGACGAGGCGGTCCCGATTGGGACCAGCAGATCCTGGAGCAATCCGACCTCGGGCAATCAGGGGACGATCACCTTGGAGGGGCGCTTCACCTATGACTACCAGGGCAGCAAGCTGCCTTGCCGCAAACTGCGCTACCACACCGTGATCAAGAACTATTCCGACCCCTACAACCTCCGGCTCAATCGCTGCCGGACCGCCAATGGCGACTGGATGCTGCTTTGAGCGGATGCTCGGCTTAGAATAGGCTGACGCCTCGCGGGCGGATTCTTCATGCTCGCGGCGAAAAGAGCGACGGGCATGGCGAGATCGTGGTCGCCCTTGATAGTTCCTCTCGCGGCGCTGCTGCTGGCGGCTCCCCTGGCTGACGCCATGGCCGATGTGATCGACGGCGATTGGTGCTTCGCCGACGGTCGGCGCTTCGAGATCCGCGGGCCTGATATCGTGACCCCTGCGGGCAGCCGGACGACGGGCGACTACTCACGCCACCATTTCGCCTATGTGGTGCCGAAGAGCGATCCCGATGCCGGCAAGACCATCGATATGCGGTTGATGAACGAGAATACCGTCTTCCTATGGCTCGGCGGCCCGGCCTCGGAGACGGAAGTGCCGCCCCAAGTCTGGCATCGCTGCCTGCCGGCCGTGAGCTGAAGCCGGCTCGCAGACCGGAGTTTGACCCAATGAAGATCTACAACCCCGATCCGCGCTGGCAGAAGGCGCGGTAGCCCGACAATCGGCGGCCTCTCCGGCCGCCATCAAAGAGAGACTCACAGCATGACCTTCGACTTCAAGGGCCGGCGCGTCGTCGTCACCGGCGCCAGCCGCGGCATCGGCCGCTCCATCGCCCTCGAATTCGCCGCGGCGGGGGCGGCGGTCTCCATCTGCGCCCGCGGCGCCGACAAGCTCGAGGCGACTCGTCGGGAGATATCGCGTCACGGCGGCATGGTGCATGCGGCCGTCTGCGACCTCGCTGATGGGGCGGAAGTGGCCCGCTATGTGGCAGGGGGGGCGGCCGCGCTCGGCGGCATCGATATCCTGGTCAACAATGCCTCGGGCTATGGCAAGATCGACGAGGAGGCGAATTGGGCGGCCTGCATCGCCGTGGATCTGCTGGCCACGGCCCGGGCCTCGCGCGCGGCAGAGCCCTTCCTCGCCCGGGCCGCCGCACGGGGACCCTCGATCGTGAACATCTCCTCGATCTCGGGCCTCAAGGCCTCGACCTCCGATGCGCCCTATGGCGCCGTCAAGGCGGCGCTGTTCCAATACACCACCAGCCAGGCGGTGATGCTGGCGCCGAAGAACATTCGCGTGAATGGGGTAGCCCCGGGCTCGATCGAATTTCCCGAGGGGTATTGGGATCTGATGCGCGAGAGCAATCCCGAGGTCTACCGGAGCGCGGCGGAGCGCACGGCCTTCGGCCGCCACGGGCGGCCGGAGGAGGTGGCGCAAGCGGTGCTGTTCCTCGCCTCGCCGCTGGCCAGCTGGATCACCGGCCAGACGGTGGTGGTCGACGGCGGGCAGAGCCTCTGATCGGCCCGCCGGTATCCCGGGAAAAATTGATTAGGAACAACGGTCTGTAGCGGTTTGCTGGCGGCCGGCCTTGAGTGCGGCCGCCGCCTCAATGGATGAGGGGCGGCGGACCGACGCTGAGGGAGGGCGAGGGCATGGTGAAGACCGGGCCCGAAGGCGGGGTGAGCATCTGATTGACTCTGCTCGATTCCTGCTGGGTCTGGTACAGCCGCTGCTGCTGGTTGGGCGTCAGCAGCCCATGGGCTTGCTGGATCTGGAGATCCTGCTGCTGCTGATTCAGCTGGTTTCGATAGGCCTTCAGCTGAAGCTGCTGAGAGCTGCTCAGGCTCTGGGGCGCCGGATTGAGATAGGAGGGATTGGTAACGACACCCTGACCCGGCCCGCCGGGGACGGGCACGGTAGCGGCCCCCGTATCGGGCATGGCAGCGGGGGCGGGGACGGAGATGAAGGGCACACCGCCATGGTCGGATCCCGCGGCAAGCGCCTGAGTTGATGGCAGAAGGACCAGGGCCAGCAGTGCGGCCAGCCATGGGTTGCCGAAGCGGTTTTGTTTCGCGTTCATGTTGACAAATATTGGTCGCGCGCCTGCCAAGGCAAGCGGCGGAAGGTCGCGCGACCTCTGCTCAGATCGCGCACCAGCCGCCATCGACGGGCATGACAACCCCGGTCATGAAGGAGGCGGCATCGGAGGCCAGGAAGATGGCCGGTCCCACCAGCTCCTCGACCCGCCCACGCCGGCGCATGGGGGTCTGCTGGATCGCCTGTTCGGCGACGTCGGGATCCTGGTCATAAGCCTCGGTCCCGGTCATGGCATGCTCCATGTAGCCCGGGTTGAAGGCATTGACCCTGATGCCATGCTCTGCCCATTCGGCGGCCAGGGTCTTCACCATCAGATCCACCCCGCCCTTGGAGATGCAGTAGGAGAGGATCCCCGGAAAGGCCACCAGGCTGGCCGTCGAGGAGGTCATGACGATGGCCCCGCCAATCCCCTGCCGGCGCATCTGGCGCGCCGCCGCCTGGGCCGAGAAGAGATAGCCCCCGACATTGACCGCCAGCACCTGCTCCAGCGAGGCCCGGTCGACCTGGTCGGCCGGCTGGGGCCGGTCGATGCTGGCGTTGCAATGCATGATGTCGAGCCGCCCGAAGGCGGCGACGGCGCGATCCACCAGCATTTCGCATTGGGCCGGTTCGGCAACGTCGGCCGCCAGGCCGATCGACCGGCCGCCGGCATCGCGGATCTCCTCGGCGGCGGATTCGGCCTCGCTGCCGGTCCGGGCGCAGGTCACCACGGCCGCGCCGGCCGCTGCCATGCCTTTGGCGATGGCGCGGCCGAGACCGCGCCCCGAGCCGGTGACGATGGCGGTCTTGCCGGCAAGACTGAAGAGCTGAAGCGACATCTCCCGAATTCTCCCGGGTTGGTGCGCGGCGGTTTCAGCGCTGCGCCGCTTCCCAGCCCGGATGAATCCAGACCGGGAGATCGGCGGGGCCGAGTGCTGCGCGCCCACGGATCATGTCGCTTGCCTTCTCGGCGATCATGATCGTCGGCGCATTGGTATTGCCGCTGACGATGGCCGGCATCACCGAGGCGTCCACGACCCGCAGCCCCTCCAGCCCATGCACCCGCAGCTGGTCGTCCACAACGGCGCCGCCTTCCGAGGCGGCGCCCATGCGGCAGGTGCCGACGGGGTGATAGCAGGTCTCGATCGCCTGGCGGACCCAGGCGTCGATCTCGTCATCGCTGCGGATCTCGGTGCCGGGAAAGATCTCGGCGCCGCGGTAGGGGTCGAGGGCTCTCTGGGCCAGCACCTCGCGGAGCAGCTTTACGCCCTGGCGCATATCGGCCCGGTCGCCGGGATCGGCCATGTAGTTGAAGCGGATCGCCGGCGGGTCCTTCGGATCGGCGCTGCGCAGCATGACGCTGCCCAGGCTCCTCGGGCGCATGAGATCGAGATGCACCTGAAAGGCGTGGCCCGGCACGCTCTCCACGGTGCCCGGCTTGACGGCCAGGGGCATGAAGGTGAGCTGCAGGTCGGGATGCTCGATCCCGGCCCGGCTGCGGATGAAGGCACCGGCTTCGAAGTGATTGGTCGATGCCAGCCCGCTTCCGGTGAGGAACCACTGCAGCCCGACCAGGAATTTCCGCGGCGCCCGGGTCGCGGGATAGATGCTGACGGGCTGGCGGCAGAGATGCTGGACGACGATGTCGGGATGATCGTTCAGATTAGCGCCCACCCCCGGCAGGTTGTGGC
>DATHQQ010000181.1:0-9374 GCA_035482595.1 Verrucomicrobiia bacterium | reverse complement strand
GCCTCCGGCGCAATCGCAGCCATGACTGGATCCGCCGGCTGGTGGCCGAGAACCGCCTGCACGCCTCGGATCTCATCTGGCCGGTCTTCGTTCAGGAAGGTGGCGAGGCGCGGGAGGCTCTCCCCAGCATGCCCGGTGTCGAGCGCCTCTCCATCGAGGCGCTGATCGATTCCGCCGGCGAGGCGGCGCAACTGGGCGTGCCGGCTATCGCGATCTTCCCGGTGGTGCCGCCGGCGCTGAAAGGCGAGGACGGCGCCGAAGCCTGCCGGCCGGACAATCTCTGCAACCGCGCCATCCGCGCGGTGAAGCGGGCCTTGCCCGAGCTCGGCGTCATCTGCGACGTGGCGCTCGATCCCTATACGACCCATGGCCATGACGGACTTCTCTCCGGCGAGCGGATCCTGAACGACGAGACCATCGAGGTGCTCTGCCGCCAGGCGTTGGGCGAGGCGGCGGCCGGGGTCGATGTGGTGGCCCCCTCGGACATGATGGATGGCCGGGTCGCCCGGCTGCGCGATGCCCTCGATGCGGCGGGCCATGGCGACGTCAAGATCCTCTCCTATGCCGCGAAATACGCCTCGGCCTTCTATGGCCCCTTCCGCGATGCCATCGGCTCGAAGAAGGCTCTCAAGGGCGACAAGCGCACCTATCAGATGGACCCGGCCAACGGCGACGAGGCCCTGCGCGAGGTCGCCCTCGATATCGCCGAAGGGGCGGATATGGTGATGGTGAAGCCGGGCCTGCCCTATCTGGACATCGTCTATCGCGTGAAGGAGGCCTTCCGCCTACCGACCTTCGTCTATCAGGTCAGCGGCGAATACGCGATGCTGAAGGGCGCGGGCGAACGCGGCTGGATCGACGGCGAGCAGGCGATGCTGGAAAGCCTGCTGGCCTTCAAGCGCGCCGGGGCGGATGGAATTCTGACCTATGCGGCCGTCGAGGTGGCACGGCGCCTAAAGTCCGGCTGACGCGCATGGCTCGTCCCGGTTTTGCTGCAGCCTTGCTCGCGGTGGCGATCGCCGTGGCGTCCTGTGGCAATCCGCCGGACGACAACGGTCTTCGCATCATCGTGTCCAGCGGGCCCGTCTACGAGGTCCCGACGCGCGAAGCCCCGCCGGCGAAGCCGGTACCCCAGACCGCGGGGCGCGGCACCTTGATCCTGGAGGGCGGCGGCGACTATCTCGATGAGGCGAGCCTGATGACGGTCGCGCTGGCCGGCACGAAACCGGTGCTTTGCCTGATCGATCCGGGATCGAAGGGCGGCGGCGATGCCTATCACAAGTTCGATGGCATCGGCGGCTTCAAGATGCTCACCGTCAACCTCACGGCCACCAGCGCCCAGCAGGCCCGCGTGCTCGAGGCGCTGGAAAGCTGCACGGGCTATTTCATCAATACCGGCGATCCCATCATGCTCTCCAGCGCCTTGCGCCCGAACGCCGCGGACAGCAGCGCGCTCAAGATCATCCGCCGGCGCTTCGAGCAGAACGGTGCCGTCATCGCGGGCACCGGTACGGGGACCATGATCGTCGGCGATCTGACGCTCTGCGACTGCGGCGGCGAGAGCAGCGTCGAGGCGCTGACCCAGGGGACGATCTTCGAAGCGCCGGGCTATGTCTTCGTCCATGGCGTGCTGATCGACGCGCATTTTTTCACCCGCGGCCTGATCGGCCGGCATCTCTATGCGCTTGCCGACACCAAGGAGCCCGTGGGCGTCGGCATCGATGAATCCACCGCGGTGATCGTGCCCGGCAATGGCGGGCTCTGGCGCGTCATCGGCCAGAGCAGCGTCGCCCTGATCCGGCGAGGCAATGCCGCGAGCGTCAAGCATCTCGAGGATTTCACCCTCAGCCTCCTCAATGACGGAGACAGCTTCGATCCCGTGACGGGGCGCATCGTCGTCTCGCCCAAGCGCAAGCCGACCCTCCTGCTCCGCGCCCTCGATGCGAAGCCAACCGAAACCACCCACATCTTCGACCCCAATCAAGTGCTGACCATGATCGACGCCCTCGCCCACTCGACCAATGTCGTCGCCCGCGGCTATGACGAGGCCAGCGGCATGGCGGTCCAGGTGAGCAAGGGGCTGGATTCCACGGCCTATAGCGACGGCAACTCGATCACCATCCTGGATCTCAATTTGGCAATCGTGCGCGGCACGCCCTCGGGTTGAGGCAGGCGCCGGGATAGGGTCGCTACCCCAACCGTCCAAAGAATAACGCCATGCAGCGGTCGTGCCAGGGCACGCGGCTGCCGCGGCCATGGAAGCCGACATGGCCGCCGGTCGCCGGCAGCAGCGGGATCAGCCGCGGATTGCTCGTCCAGTCGAAGTCACGATAGCTGCGGAAGGGGATCCAGGGATCATTGCGGGCATGGATCACCAGGGTCGGCACGCGGATCTCCGGCAGCAGGGGCAAGGCCATGGAGCGGCGGTAATAGTCCAGCGCATCGGCGAAACCCATGAGCGGCGCCAGGATGCGGTCGTCGAAGTCGAAGACGGTCTCGACCTCCGCCAGGATCCGGCGCTGCGCTGTGGTCAGCTCGAGGCTCTCCGATTCCAGCTTGAGCCCGGAGACGATATGGCGGTGATAGAGCCGGTTGCGCGACCGCATGATGGTGCGCCGCGCGGCGTCGAGGTCGATGGGGGCGGAGATGCTGACGGCACCGCGGACGATCGCCCGCCGCCCCGCCTCGCCCAGATATTTCAGCAGCAGATTGCCGCCCAGGGAATATCCCACCAGCAACAGGCCCTTGCCCGCCAGCCGCCCGTCCATCTGGCCCAGCACTTGGCGCAGATCGTCGCTTCGCCCCGCGTGATAGCGCGAGCGGCAGACGCCCTTCGACGGGCCGGCGCCACGCAGATTGAGGCGCAGCACGGGATAGCCCTGGTCCAAGAAATGAAGGGCGCTGGCGCGGATATAGGCGCTGTCCTCCGAGCCCGTCAGGCCGTGGATCAATACAACCAGCGGACGGCCCAGATCATCGGCCGGCCGATGCAGGCTCGCCAGCAGCCGGTCGCCATCGGTCATCGCGAATTCGACCCGCTGCGCCGGATAGGGCGCCAAGGAGGATTCGATGCTGACGATGTAATTCCGCAGGGTCTGCAGGTCGCGACCCCACCACGGCAGGCGGCTGCGGAAGCGCGGAAAGCTTAAGGCAGCGTCAACCATCCGCGCACGGTCTCGATCTCAGCCGGCATCATCAGGGGCGGCCAGTGGCCGATGCCGGGGAATTCCACGAGCTCCGCCTTGGCCGTCATCATCTTTGCGGTCTCGGCCAGGAGAAGGTCCGATTCCGCACCGCGGAGCAGCAGCACGGGACAGCTGACCCCATTCCAGACCTGGGTCAGATCAACGTCCTGCGCCGGCCCGGCGGCGAAGGCGGCGGCGATGGCCGGGTCATAGGCGAGGCCATAGCTGCCGTCCGGCAAACGGCGATGCCCGAAGGCGGCGAAATGATGCCAGGCATCATCGTCCATTGCTCCGACCGGGGCATGGATCAGGCGCAGATGCGCCTCGAGGCCCGCCAGATCCGCAAACCGTGGATCCTTGCCGACATATCCGGCGATCCGCTCAAGCGCCCGGCGCGGAATGAATGGCCCGACATCGTTGAGGACCAGCCGGCGGACCGGCGTCCCCGGCTGGGCGGCCAAGGTCATGCCGATCAGCCCGCCCATGGAGGTGCCGAGCCAATCGACCTGCTCGGCGCCGAGATGAGCGATCAGCGCCGTCAGATCGGCGCAATATTGCGGCAGAGCGTAGCCCGTCGGATCCTTCAGCCAGTCGCTCTGCCCCCGCCCCACCACATCGGGACAAATCACATAGCGATCGGGGGCCAGCGCCTGGGCCAGCCGGTCGAAGTCACGGCCGTTGCGGGTGAGGCCATGGACACAGACGACCGGCGGCAGATCGTTGGGCTCGCCCCAGGCGACATAGGCCATGCGATGGAAGCCGGAACGCGATAGCCCCTTGATGGAGCCCTGGCGCATGGCGGGGTGCCCAGGGGGACGCTCAACGGGGCGCCCAGGGACATACGTGGACAGGCCGGCGGCGCTCATGCTACGGGAGCCCTTCCCAGATGTTCCCCCCGGCATAATTGCCCATACGTTTCATGTCCCGACCTGTCTTTCGCATGGCGCTTCGGATGCTCTCCAGATGAAGCAGGCTTCGGCCCGTCACCTGGGCGTGGCGCTCGTGGCCGGGGCTGCGCTGTGGTGGAGTACGGGCGGACTCTTCATACGTGCGGTCCATACGGATCCCTGGACGACGATATTCTGGCGGTCCGCCTTCGCTTTCGCGACCATGTTCCTGTTCCTCGCGATTCGCAAGCGCAAGCGGACCTTCGAGCATTTCCGGGCCGTGGGCTGGCCCGGGGTCGTCATGGCGCTCTGCTTCTGCGGCGCGTCCAGCTGCTACGTGCCCGCCGTGCTCCTCACCTCCGTCGCCAATACGATGATCCTGCAGAGCCTGGCGCCCTTCGTCGCAGCGCTGCTCGGATTCCTTCTGATGGGCGAGCGGCCCAATCTCAGGACCTGGATCGCCATGCTGGTCTCGGCCTTCGGGGTCTATGTCATGGTGGCCAATGCCGTCGGCGGGGGCTCCCTGCTCGGCAATCTCCTGGGCTTCGCCATCGCTCTGTTCTACGGCGGCGCCGTCGTCGTCACCCGCTATCACCGCGGCGTCCAGATGCTGCCGGCCTCTTGCCTCGCGACCGTCTTCTCCATGATTCTCAGTCTGTCGGTCCTGACGCTCTCTGGGCGAACCCCACTCGATGTCGATACCCATGATCTTCTCTGCCTGGCGGGCTTCGGTGCGCTGCAGCTTGCGGGCGGGATGCTGCTGTTCACCTATGGCGTCCGCCTCATTCCCGCGGCCGAGAGCGCGCTGCTCTCCGTCATCGAAAGCGTCGCCGCGCCGATCTGGGTCTTTGCCTTCTTCGGGGAAGACCCGGGAATGCAGGCAATCCTGGGCGGTGCCATCGTGCTCGGCACCGTCATCGTCTATACCAGCCTGGACCTTTTCCGGCGGGCTCAGCCCGCGGCCATAGGCTGATCATTGGTGACGATCAGCGTCTCCGGATGGAAGCCGTTGAAATGGGTGGCCGTCGCATTGGAATAGGCCCCCATGCGGTCGATCTCGATCCAATCGCCGTCGTCGATATCGGCCGGGAGATCGAAAGTCCCTGGCAGCACATCGAGGGAATCGCAGGTCGGGCCGTTCAGGATGAAGGGCTCGACCCCCGCCGTCGAATCGCCGTTCAGGCGCACCATGCGGGCCGGAAGGCGAATCTTGGCGACGACCATCTCGTCGAAGGAGCCGTAGATTCCGTCATTGATATAGAGCTGGTTGCCCTTGCGCAGCTGGACCTGGACCACATTCGAGATGGCATGGGCAACGAGGCCGCGCCCCGGCTCGCACATGAGAATGCAGTCGCGGCGGAGCTTCAGATCCTTCACCCCCGCTTCGATGGCGGTCATGAAATCCTCGAGCGGCGGGGCATAGCTGCCGACATAGGTGGCGGGAAATCCCCCGCCCACATCGAGGATCTGCAGCGGCGTCCGCGCCGCCTCCATGGTCTCGCCGACGATCCGCAGCGCGTCGCGATAGGCGCCGGGAACCAGGCATTGCGAGCCGACATGGAAGGCGAGCCCGACTTGGCAGCCATTCGCGCTGGCCGCCCGCAGCAGCTGGGCGGCATCGGCGGGCTTGGCGCCGAACTTGGCCGAGAGATGGAAGAACGTGCCCTCCACCGGCGGCGTCTCCAGCCGCACGACGATGCAGACCCCTTCCCCGCCGCCCGTCTCGTCGACGACCTTGGCCAGCTCCTTCTCATGGTCGACGACGAAGGTATCGACGTTATAGATCTGGGCCGCGGCATGAATGACCGCCCGCGACTTCACGGGATGCATGAAATAGACCCCGGCGTCGTGGAAGCGCTCGCGGATGAGGGCGATCTCGGGCAGGGAAGCCGTGTCGAAATGGCGGATGCCGGCGTCGTAGAGGGCGCTGAGCACGCTGGGATGCGGGTTGCATTTGACGGCATAGAGCACCCGCCCCGGGAACAGCTCGAGGAAGCGCTGGGCCGTCTGGCGGATGACATGGGGCCGCAGGCAATAGACGGGATAGCTCGGTCGCAGGGCCTGTACCATGCTGCGCACGTCGTCGAACTGTCTGTCCACCGGTCCCTCCAGGATCTGGCGAGCGGCTTCTAAACTAAGGATAACCTGCTGTCGACCTTGCAAGCATGGCGCGGGGAGGGCAATTTCCGCTATCTTAACGGCAGAATCGAGGAACCCTCCGTGCGCATTCGGCGAATATCGGCATTCCTGCTACTGGCGGCCACCGCGGCTCTCGTTGCGCCTCGCCCGGCCGGCGCCGAAATGCTGTCGGCCGGCGACCAGGCGACCTACCGCATGGCCTTCGAATCGGTCGAGAAGGGCAAGTGGGACGATGCCCACCAGCTCGCCGGCATGGCCAAGAATCCCTTGCCGGCCAAGGTGATCGAGTGGCTCGACCTGATCCGGCCGGGCGTCGGGCACTCCTTCGAGGAGATCAGCGCCTTCATGCAGGCCAATCCCGATTGGCCCTATCAGATCACGCTGCAGTCCATGGCGGAGCGGAACATCCCTGCCGACATGCCGCCCCAGGCCGTCCAGGCTTGGTTCAACGGCCGCATGCCGCAGACCGCCTATGGCGCGGCTGCCTTGGCCCGTGCCCTGATCCAGCGGGGACAAGGGGTCAATGCGGCCGACATGCTGCGCACGGCTTGGCGCGACAAGAATTTCGACCGCGACCAGGACGAGGAAGCCTTCTACGCCGAATTTGCCAGCTATCTCCGGCCCGCGGACAATCTGGCGCGACTCGATCGCGTCCTTTGGAATCACGACGAGACGGCGGCGCGCCAGATCATGCCCCTCGTCGACGACGGGCATCGCGCCCTGGCCGAGGCGCGAATCGCGCTATGGCAGGGCGATTCCTCGGCGCCGAACCTGGTGGGCGCCGTGCCCAAGGCGCTGCAGCGCGATGCCGGGCTCGTCTATGAGCTCGCCCGCAGCCGGCGCAAGCAGCAGGATTACCCGGGCGCGGCCGCCATTCTCGATCCGCCACCGGTCGACATTGCCCGGCCCGACCTCATGTGGCCGGAGATCCAGGATGCGGCGCGCCGGGCGGCCGTGCGGGGCGACGTCTCCACCGGCTATCGCATCGCCAATGGCTTCGGCGCCACCGAGGGCTCGACCTTTGCCGAGGGGGAATGGCTGGCGGGCTGGATCGCCCTCAGATTCCTCGACGATTACAAGGTTGCTTATGACCATTTCACGACTCTCTACACCGGGGTCGGCACCACCATCAGCAAGGCGCGCGGCGCCTATTGGGCGGGGCGCGCGGCCGAGGAGATGGGCGACATGGCGACCGCCCAGAACTGGTACAAGGCCGCGGCCACCAACCAGACCGCCTACTACGGCCAGCTTGCGGCTTCGCGCATCGGGCTTGCCAATGCGCTCAATTTCGAGCCCTTGCCCCGCCCGACGGCGGCCCAAAGTGCGGCCTTCGGGCAGCGCGAGCTGGTGCGGGTGGTGCGTATGCTGGGCCAGCTGGATCAGGACGATCGGGCCCGCCCCTTCCTGAAATTCATGGCCGACGGCACCAGCGATCCGGTGACCTTGCGCATGATCGCCGATCTGGGGCGCGAGCTGAATCGCGACGATCTGGCAGTGATGGTCGCCAAGATCGCCCGCGACAAGGGCGTCGATCTCATCGAATACCTCTACCCCTTGCGCAGCGTACCGGCCGGCTCGGAGCCGGAGCCGGCGCTGACGCTCGCCATCATCCGTCAGGAGAGCGCCTTCCAGCTCGCGGCGTCGAGCCCGGCCGGCGCGCTCGGCCTGATGCAGCTCATGCCCGCGACCGCCAAGCATGTGGCCAAGAGCCTCAAGATTCCCTATCGCAAGCAGGACCTGACGCGCAGCGCCGACTACAACATGCGCCTCGGCCGCGCCTATCTGCAGCAGCTGATCGATCATTTCGACCAGTCCTATGTCCTCGCCATCGCCGGCTACAACGCTGGCCCCGATCGGGTCGGCTCGTGGCTCAGCCTCTACGGCGATCCGCGCGATCACGGCGTCGATGTCGTCGACTGGATCGAGACGATTCCGTTCTCCGAGACCCGCAATTACGTTCAGCGCGTGCTGGAGAATCTCCAAGTCTATCGCCACCGCCTGGGCGTCGTGCAGGTGGCGCAGTCCCTGCAGCAGGATCTGATCCGCCGGGGCAATCCTTGAAGGATGACGCCGGCGCCGCCGCGGCCATCGCCTTCGATGGACAGGGCTATCATGAGCGGCGCTTCCACGCCCAGGACGGGCTCGAGCTCTATTACCGAGAATATGGCGATACCGGTTCCGAGCGGATTCCCGTGCTCTGCCTGCCGGGGCTGACGCGCAACTCGCGGGACTTCCATGATCTTGCCCTTCGCCTCGCCCCCCAGCGCCGGGTGCTGGCCATGGACTATCGCGGCCGCGGCCGATCGGCCCGCGATCCCGATTGGCGCAACTACCGGCCGGAGACCTATATCAACGATATCTTCGACCTCTTGGCGGTGGCCGATGCGCCGAAGATCGTCGCCGTCGGCACCTCCATGGGCGGTCTGCTGACAATGGGGCTGGCCGCCTATCGCCCCACCTGCCTCGCCGGCGCCGTTCTGAACGACATCGGCCCCGATGTGGACCCCGAGGGCTATCGGCGCATCCTGGCCTATATCGGGGCCGACCGCCCTCACCCCGACTACGACGCCGCGATCGCCGATATGCGCGAGCTCTTTCCCAGTCTTTCGTTTCAAACCGAAGCGGCATGGCAGCGCCTCGCTGAGGGCACCTATCGGCGCGGCGAGGACGGGCTGCTGCATTTCGATTGGGATATCGCGCTGGCCCGTGCGCTGGGCGCCAGCCAAGCACGCTATCCTGATCTCTGGCCGATGTTCAGGGGCCTGGGCAAGCGGCCGGTGCTGGCGCTGCGCGGCGGCCTGTCCGATGTGCTGAACCAGGCGACCTTCGATCGCATGGCAGAGGAGAAGCCCGATCTGCTGCGTGCCGTGATACCCGGTGTTGGCCATGTCCCCGCTCTCGACGAAAAGGAGTCGACCCTTGCCCTCGATGATTTCTTCGCTCGAATCTGAGACCCTGCCTACCGCCGCCGATGTCGAAGCTGCGGCCCGGCGCATCGCGGACAAGGCAGTGGAGACCCCATTGCTGGAATCCCCGGCCCTCAACGAGCGGCTGGGCGGGCGCATCTTCCTGAAGCCCGAATCCCTGCAGCGCACCGGCTCCTTCAAGTTCCGGGGCGCCTATAACAAGCTGAAGCGGCTGGTGGAGCAGAAGGGCGCTCGCG
>DATHQQ010000180.1:0-3754 GCA_035482595.1 Verrucomicrobiia bacterium | reverse complement strand
GGGCGGATGCCGACGCGATCTACGCTTATCTGATGCAGCTGCGGCCCATGAAGGTGGCGAACCGTCGGACCCAGCTCGATTTCCCTTACGACATCCGCCTGGGAATGATGGGATGGAACCTGCTGTTCCTGACCGACAGCCTGCCGGCGACCTCGACCGGAAGGTCGCCCGCCTGGCAGCGCGGCCGTTATCTGGTGAATGTGCTGGGCCATTGCGGGGAATGCCATACACCGCGCGGCAAGCTGGGGCAGATGGAATTGTCGCGGGCGCTCACCGGCTTTACGCTCGGCCGCGTCGGCGCGCCCGACATCACCCCGGCGGGGCTCGCGGGGCGCGGGTGGACTGGCGCCGGGCTCGCCAGCTACCTCGGCCGCGGGATCGCCCTCCAAGGCTCGGCCTTCGCCGAGATGCATCAGGTGGTGATGCTCAGCACCCGAAACCTGACGCCCGACGATCTCGCCGGCGTGACGACCTATCTCCTCGGCGACAGCCCGCCGTCGCCCGCCCCGCTGCCGCCGATCGACGCGGCGGCCGCCACGGTGGCGGCCGGGAGTGCGGGGCGGACGAGCTATGTGGCGCTTTGCGCCGGCTGCCACGGCCTCGACGGCGGCGGCCTGCCGAACACGGTCGTGGCCCTCAGCGCCAACAGCACGCTGCGGCTGGCCGATGCGCGCAATCTGATCGTCACCATGCTGAACGGCATTGGCCCTGAGAATTTTCCCCAGGGCGCCAGCCTGCAGGCCATGCCGGGCTTCGCCGACAAACTGAGCGACGAGCAGGCTGCCGAGCTCGCGAACTATCTACGCGTGGTCTGGGGTGGCCAGAAGCCGGATGTGACGGCCGCCGCCATAGGGCGTCTGCGCTGAGGGCTCGCCGCCCTCACATCGGCAAATCGAGAACCGGCTTCAGCCCATGTGCGGCGCGGTCCTGGTTGAAGCGCGCCAGCGCTGCCGCGTCGACCTTGGTGCCGGAGAGGTCGACGGATTTGAGGGCGGGAAGAGCCGCGAGCGGTGCGATATCGGCCACGGCCGTGTGGGCAATATTCAATAGCTGCAGGGCGCTCAAGCCTCGCAGAGGCGACAGATCGGTCACCTTGGTCGCACTCACATTCAACTGCTGGAGCGCGGCATGGGTCCGGATCGGGGACAGATCCGCGATCTCGGTTCCGGCCACATCCAGCTGATCGAGCTTGGTCAGGCCCGCGATCGGGTCGAGGGTCGTGATCCGGGTATGGGCGAGATAGAGCTCCTCCAGCGCGCTCATCCCGGCGAGGAGGCTGGTATCGGCGAAGCCCGTCGAGGTCAGATAGAGATAGTGAAGGCCTGTCAGGGTCTTGAGCGGGGCGAACGACACCACATCCGTGCCGTCAAGGTCGAGATCCTCCAGCCCGGCAAGACCTGCCAGCGGGCCGATGTCGCTGACAGGGGTCTGGCTGAGGTCCAGCCATTTGAGGCCGGCGAGGCCGGCGAGCGGATCGAGGTGCGTGACCAGGCTATGGCGGAGGGCCAGGGTCTTCAGATGGGCCAAGCCCTTCAGCGGCGTGAGATCGGCCACCGCGGTCGAGCGCAGATCGAGGTGCTGCAGCGCCTTCAATCCCGCCAGCGGGCTGAGATCCGTCACCCCGGTGGAACGCAGATCCAGAACCTCCAGCGCCGTCATGCCGGCGATAGGCCCGACGTCGCTGACGGCGGTGTCGCGCATGTTGAAGAGCGTGAGGCCCGTCAGGCCGCGGATCGGCGCGAGGTCGACCACGGTCGTCTTCTGGATGCTGAGCTCGCGGAGCCCGGTCAGCCCGCGGATCGGCGCGAGATCGATGACGGGCGTGCGCGAGAGGTCGAGCCGACGCAAGCCCGGCAGCCCCGCCAGGAGTGCGGCGGCCTGGGCGAAGTTCTGGTTGCTGAAGGCCGCATTCGGCCCGGCGCCGAAACCGCCCCCCTCCAGCGGCTTGATCGTCAGGCCGAGGGCGCTGAGCTGAGCCACCGCCGGATCGACGGGCACGGCGCCCGCCAGCGGCGCGCTGGCGGAAGGCGCGGTGGCGGAAGGGGCTGCCGAGGAAGCAGCCGGCGCGAGCGCCGGGGCCGGCGGCGGGGGTAGCGCCACAGGTGCCGCCTCTGCTGCGGCCTCGGATGCATTCGGCACGCCCCAGACCTCCGCGGCCGCGGCGGCGAGCAGGGCCAGGACCAGCAGGAGCGGCGAGGCGAGTCCCAGGGCCCGGCGACCGGACCATCGCTCTGCCGGGAGTTGCACGACTACCGCAAGCCCCGCCAGGAGGATCACGAGCCAGAGGCCCGGCCCGGGCTCGGGCAGCAGCGAGCCGGTGAGAATGCCGGCAGCCCGAGCGAGGCTGAGCGCCAGCAGAACCAAAGCCAGAAGTGCCGCCGCCCGCCCCGAAAGCGCGGCCCGGGAGGGGGCGGCTACCGGCTTGGCTTCGCGCCGTGGGGCCCTGCCGCGCTGCTTCTTCGAGCGGGATCTGGTCATGCTGCCGGCTTACCTGCACTTGCCTGGAGCGAGGCGATGAGTTCTGCCACGAATCGACGCGACACGCAGGGCCTCTCTCGGCCGATATTGCCGCCCTGGGTCGGTATCGGCAAGCCGGGACCGTCGTCAGGGGAACTGGCCGACCCCGCGCGGCGGCCTGCTCAGAGATCCCGTTCGGCGAGCTCGCGAAACTCGTCGGGGACGGAGCCGACATTTCCCAAGGCAGCGGAGCCATATCCGACCGCGTCCCATCCGAAGCGATCGCGGATCTTGTCGATGGCACGATCGGCGGCGTGACGCGCCAGGCCCCTTCGGCTCCCGGGGCGGCGCGCCTCGTCGTGGAGCCCAAGCGGGAGCTCGAACTGCAGCTCCGAATCTTTCTCGAGCTGGGACACGGAGATCGCCAACAGCGATATGTTCTTCTCCTCGGGGTGGTCGGCGAGGGCCGTGCGAACCAGTTCCTCGGCGATCTCGGCGAGGATCGCCGTCGCTGATATCGGCGCGTCGAGGGTCACGGAGCGGGTGACGGCGTGGAGGTCGGGGAAGCGAACGCGGGCCGTCACGGTTCGGCCAGAGAGGTATTTGGCCCGCAGCCGGGCCGCGATCCTGTCGGCGAGATGACGCAGCGTGGGCCGGAAGACCCGCTCTTCCGCGGGCTTCCTGCCGATGGCCGATTGTGCGCCGGCCGATCGCGCCCGGCGATGCGGCTTGATTTCGCGCGGGTCGCGATTCCACGCCAGCGCGGCCAGCTTCTCGCCCGCCGCGAGGCCCAGCAACCGCTCCAGCGAATGCCCGGGCGTCTTCGCCAGCTGCCCGATGGTCAGCACGCCGATCTCCGCCAGCCGGGCCTTGGTGACCGGGCCCACGCCCCACATCAGCTCGACAGGCAGGTCGTGAAGGAACGCTATCTCCGTGGCGGGATCGACGACCAGCAGCCCGTCGGGCTTGGCCACTTGCGAGGCGATTTTCGCCAGATGTTTCGTGCGCGCCACGCCGACCGAGATCGGCAGGCCGAACTCCGCCCGCACGCGCCGCCGGATCGCGCGCGCAATCTCGGCCGGCGGGCCGAAGAGGTGGGTGCAGCCCGCGACATCGGCAAAGGCCTCGTCGATGGAGATCCGCTCCACGAGCGGTGTGAAGTCACCCAGCACAGCGATAGCGGCATCGCCCAGGCGTTGATACTCGCCGAAATGGCCGCTGACGAAAACGAGCTGCGGACAGAGCTCACGGGCACGGCGTCCCGGCATCCCGCTGCGCACCCCGAAGGCCTTGGCTT
>DATHQQ010000179.1:0-6753 GCA_035482595.1 Verrucomicrobiia bacterium | reverse complement strand
CCCTTGACGGTGATCCGCATGTTCTTGGCCGGCTGCTGGATCAGGGTCTGGGTCGCCAGAACATGCTCGACCTCGGAGGTGCCGATGCCGAAGGCCAGCGCCCCGAAGGCGCCATGGGTCGCGGTATGGCTGTCGCCGCAGACGATGACCATGCCGGGCTGGGTCATGCCCTGCTCCGGCCCGATGATATGGACGATGCCCTGGCGGATATCGTCCATGGAGAAATAGGGCACGCCGAAATCGGCGCAGTTCTTCTCCAGCGTCTCCACCTGGATCCGGGATTCCGGCTCCTCGATGCCGCGGCTGCGGTCGGTGGTGGGCACGTTGTGATCGGCCACGGCCAAGGTCGCCTGGGGCCGGCGAACCTTGCGCCCGGCCAGCCGCAGGCCCTCGAAGGCCTGCGGGCTCGTCACCTCATGGACCAGATGGCGGTCGACATAGAGCAGGCAGACGCCGTCGTCCTGGCGATGGGCCAGGTGGCTCTCCCAGATCTTGTCGAACAGCGTGCGCGGCCGGCCAGCAGCCATCGCGACTATTCCTTTTCGACGGCCGCCGTCTCGGCTTCACCGCCGCCCACGAGACCGACCTTCTCGGCGATGCGGGCCGACTTGCCGCGCCGTCCGCGCAGGTAATAGAGCTTGGCCCGGCGCACGTCGCCGCGGCGCACCACATCGATGGAGGCGATGCGGGGGCTGTGGAGCGGGAACACGCGCTCCACCCCTTCGCCATAGGAGATCTTGCGCACGGTGAAGCTCGAGTTCACGCCCGCGTTCTTGCGGGCGATGCACACGCCTTCAAAGGCCTGGACGCGCTCGCGCGTGCCCTCGATCACCTTGACGTTCACGCGCAGCGTATCGCCCGGCGCGAATTCGGGTGTCTTGGCACTCAGCTTGGCGATCTGCTCCTGGTCGAGCGTGTCGATGATCGTCGTCATGATTCGCTTCCTTCTTCGATCCTGTTACCGGCGGCGACGTAGCGCTGCCAGAGGTCCGGCCTGCGCGTCCTCGTCACCGCCTCAGCCTGGCCCTGGCGCCAGACCTTGACCTTCTCGTGATGACCGGAGATGAGAACCTCCGGCACCTTGCGGCCCTGCCATTCGGCCGGCCGCGTGTAGTGGGGATATTCCAGCAATCCCCGTTCGAAACTCTCGTCCTCCAACCCTTCCTCGGCGCCGACGACGCCGGGCAGGAGACGCACCACCGCATCGATCAGCGCGATCGCCGCCGGCTCGCCCCCGGAGAGCACGATATCGCCGAGACTGACCTCCTCGACGCCATGGAGCTCCACGACCCGCTCGTCGACGCCTTCGAAACGGCCGCAGAGCAGGGTCAGCGAGCGCCGGGCGGCATAGCCGCGCACCATCGCCTGGTCCAGCCTGCGGCCGCGCGGGGTCAGGAACACGACCGGTTCCGGCCCCCGATGCGCCGCGCGGATGGCCCGATCGACGACCTCCGGCTTCATCACCATGCCGGGGCCGCCGCCAAAGGGGGCGTCGTCCACGGAGCGGTGTTTATCGCTTGCGAAACCGCGAATGTCCACTGTTTCCAAGCTCCAGATTCCCGATTCCAGCGCCTTGCCGGCCAGGGAATGGCCGAGCGGTCCGGGGAACATCTCGGGAAAGATGCTGAGCACGGTGACGCGCCATAGGGGCACCCCCCTGGGGGGCGCTTCGAACCCGGGGGCCGCGACCTTGCTCACGCCTCCTCCTTCTCCGCCGCCTCGGCGGCCTCGGCCGCCCGGTCTGCCGGGCCATCCTCCAGCAGCCCCAAGGGCGGATCGACGACGATGCGGCCTTCCGCCAGATCGACCACCGGCACGACCCGCTCGGTGAAGGGCAGGCTGACAGACCCCTTCCCCGGCCGGTCGATGGCCAGCAGGTCTCCGGCGCCGAAATTCTCCACCGACCGCACCACCCCGAAGGGGGTTCCGTCGCGGAGCGCCACCGGGAGGCCGACGAGATCGGCATGGTAGTACTCGCCCTCGGCCGGCGGCGGCAGAGCCGCACGCGACAGATAGAGCTCGATGCCGCGCAGCCTCTCCGCCGCGGTACGGTCCGCCACGCCGGCGATGCGGGCGATCACGCCGCCCTTGACCAGGTTCTGCACCGTGACCTCGAAGCGGCGCTGGCCCGTGGCATCCAGCAGGGGACCATAGCGGCCGATGGCCGCAGGCTCGCCGGTGAAGCTCTGCAGCTTCACCAGGCCCTTCAGCCCGTGAGCGGCAGCGATCCGGCCCATGAGGATGAGCCGCTCCATCGCCGGGCCTCCGGCTTACTCTGCGGGCGTCTCGGCGGCAGAGGCGGCCGCGGCGGCGTTCGCCTTGGCCCGCTCCTGCGCCTTGGTCTTGGGCAGATGCTGCTTCGACTGGTCGCGGCGCTTCGGCGCCTCGGCCAGGCCGAGCTTGGCCAGGAACAGCGTCACGCGGTCCGTCGGCTGGGCGCCCTTGCTCAGCCAGTACTGGATGCGCTCGACATCGAGCTTCATGCGCTCGGTGCTGTCATGGGGCAGCATGGGGTCGTAGATCCCCACCTTCTCGATGAAGCGGCCGTCGCGCGGCATGCGCGATTCGGCGATGACGACGCGGTAGTAG
The DNA here is from genome assembly GCA_035482595.1 of Verrucomicrobiia bacterium. GTDB lineage: Bacteria > Pseudomonadota > Alphaproteobacteria > Dongiales > Dongiaceae > DASXQK01. The sequence continues at coordinate 4,164 of DATHQQ010000179.1, read as the reverse complement.
GGGCGCTTCTTGGTCCCGCTGCGGGACAGGCGAATCTTCAACGACATGGAGATGGTTTCCTTCTCGGTTTATTGACTGTGCTCATTCGGGTTTGTGGCAGACGGCCTCGATCGCATGACCCTCGGGGTCGAAGACGAAGGCGCCGTAATAGTCGGGGTGATAGTCGGGCCGGAGGCCGGGCTTGCCGTTGTCCTTGCCCCCGGCCTTGATCGCCGCCTTGTAGAAGGCGTCCACCGCCTTGCGGCTCGGCGCCTGGAAGGCAACGTGGGTGCCGGCCGAGGCCTTGGGTTTGCGGCGCTTGGCCAAAGGCAGGCCGATCCAGAATTTGGGCTCGCCCGCGACCGCGCCATAGCCATAGCCATATCCTGCGATCGGCCAGACCATCCTGTAGCCGAGCGGCTTCAGGGCCGCGTCGTAGAACCTGCGGGCGCGGGTCAGATTGCTGATGCCGAGCGAGATATGGTCGAGCATGCGCGTCTCCCTACCGGCGCAGCAGGGCGCCGATGCCGTGACGCATCAGCCCCTTCTGTCCCAGCTTGCCCATCTGCTTCACCATCCGGGCCATTTCCATATGCTGCTTCAGCAGGCGGTTGATCTCCTGCACGCTGGCGCCCGAGCCGCCGGCGATGCGCTGCTTGCGCGAAGCCTTGATGAGCTCCGGCCGGCGGCGCTCCTGGCGCGTCATGGAGGAGATGATCGCCTGCTGGCGGCGCAGCAGCTTCTCGTCGATCTTGGCATTGTCGAGCTGCTTCTGGATCTTGCCCACGCCCGGCAGCATGCCCAGCACCCCGCCCAGCCCGCCCATCTTCTGCAGTTGGCGGAGCTGATCGGCGAAATCGTCGAGATCGAACTGGCCCTTCTGGAGCTTGGCCGCCATCTTCTCGGCCTGCTCGCGCTCCACCGTCTCGGCCGCGCGCTCCACCAGCCCGACGATATCGCCCATGCCCAGGATGCGCCCGGCGATGCGGTCGGGATGGAAATCCTCCAGCGCATCCAGCTTCTCGCCGGCGCCGATGAGCTTGATGGGGCAGCCGGTGACGGCGCGCATGGAAAGCGCGGCACCGCCGCGCGCATCGCCATCCACCCGGGTCAGCACCACGCCGGTCAGCTGCATCCGGTCGCGGAACTGGGTCGCGACATTGACCGCGTCCTGGCCGGTCATGGCATCGACCACCAGCAGGGTCTCCGTCGGGGAAGCGGCCTGATGCACCGCCGCCGCCTCGGCCATCAGCTCCTCGTCCACATGCAGGCGGCCGGCGGTATCGAGGATGACCACGTCATGGCCCTCGAGCCGGCCGGTCTGGAGCGCGCGCTTGGCGATGGCAACGGGCGGCTCGCCCGGGATGACGGGAAGGGTCGCCACCTCCGCCTGGCGGCCGAGCACGGCCAGCTGCTCCTGGGCCGCGGGCCGGCGGGTATCGAGGGAAGCCATCAGCACGCGCTTGCGCTCGCGGGTCTTCAGGCGGAGTGCGATCTTGGCCGTAGTGGTCGTCTTGCCCGAGCCCTGGAGTCCCACCATCATCACGACGACGGGCGCCGGGGCGTTGAGATCGATGCCGACGCTGGCCCCGCCCAGGGCTTCGACCAGCGCGTCATGAACGATCTTCACCACCATCTGGCCGGGGGTGATGCTCTTGAGCACGCTCTCGCCGATGGCCTTCTCGCGGACCGAGGCGAGGAAGTCGCGGACCACCGGCAAGGCGACATCGGCCTCGAGCAGGGCCACGCGCACCTCACGCAGCGCCGCATCGACATCGGCCTCGGTCAGCGCGCCGCGCCGCGTCAGCCGCCCGAAGACATCGCCCAACCGTTCTGTCAGCTTCTCGAACATCGCCAACCTATTGCAGCCAATAGCCAAAACGCCAAAGCGCCCGTGCGCGAGACTCGCGGACGGGCGGGGCCCCTCGGGACCAAACGCCTTGCCAAAGCTGAGGCGAGCGGAACTTAGTCGCGGGGCCGCTGGGAGTCAACCAAGGCCGGAGGCCCCTTGGCGCTCGCGGCCGGAGAAATATAGTCTCTCGGGCTCGTCAGCGAACCCTCTGGATCCCAGATTGCCGATCATGACCGCGGGGACTCCCATCATCGTCAGCGGCGCCGACAGCGGCTATTTCGAGCTGCTGGCCGGCGCCGTGCACTCGATCCGGGACAAGCCGGAAGGCGCGGGCATGGCGCTGGGCGTGCTGGATGTGGGGCTGACGGCAGAGCAGCGGGGCTGGCTGGAAGGCCAAGGCGCCGTCGTCGTCGCCCCCGGGTGGGACCTCGATTTTCCGGACCGGAACCAGACGCCGCAATATCGCCAGGCGCAATTCGGCCGGCCGTTCCTGCCGAAGCATTTTCCCGGCCATGACCTCTATATGTGGCTCGATGCCGATGCCTGGGTGCAGGACTGGGCCGCGGTCGAGCTGTTCTTCCGCGCGGCAGCGACCGGCAGCCTCGCCATCGTGCCGGAGCTCGACCGCGCCTATCGCAATTTCTTCCATGCCTGGGAGGAGTTCCACGGCGTCATCAAGGCCGGATATGCCGCGGCCTTCGACCCGGACACGGCCGAGCGGCTGGTACGACACCCTCTGCTCAACAACGGCGCCTTCGCGCTCAGGGCCGATGCCCCGCATTGGCAGGCCTGGGCCGATACCCTCAATGCCGCCTTGCAGCGGAGCCGCAATGAACTGATCGATATGACCACCCTCAACCATGTGGTCTATGTCCAGGGCCTGCCGGCGCATTTCCTGCCCGCCTGGTGCAACTGGATCTGCCACCACGCCCCGCCGCGTCGCGATCCCGCCAGCGGCGCGCTGACCGAGCCCTATCTGCCCTATCAGCGCCTCGGCATCGTGCATCTGACCCTATGGATGAAGGACCGCCGCGATCTCGCCTATGGCGGCGGCGCGCTTTCCGGCGAAGCGCCGATCAACGCCGGATAGAGCAAGCCCCGACGGCACGCGGCAGGCCACGACCCGCATCGAAGGCATGTCTCGGGCGTTCGGCAATGACATGAAATAGCACCGAGGGGCAGCCTCGTCCGCTCCCACGAGAAGCGGCGAGGCGGCCAACCTCGGTGCCCTTGCTCAGGCTGGCGCCATGGCCCGCGTCAGGCCGTAGGATTCCAGCATCCGAAGTCCCAGCCGCGTCACCTGCGGCGGTGCCTCGCAGCGCGCTTCCACATCCTTCGCAAAGGCCTTGAAGCTCGGAAGATCCGTGAGCTCGTTGGAATCATCCGCCTCGGTGTTGACGAAGAGATGGACGAAGTCATGCCCATCCCTGAAGAGCGCATAGGCCAGATGATCGGGTGAGGTGGCCCGAAGCTCCGAGAAGACCACCCGGGCCAGGGCCTCGTTCTCCGCGGCACGCTCCGGCTTGGCGGTGTAGCGCACCAGTGTCACTCTCTGCATGTTCTTGATCCTTTCATGGGACGGCGCGCGGGGCGCGCGCTCGTGTGATCAAGGACGCCGCGACGGGCCGAAAGGATTCCCGCCGGGAAAAAATTCGTGGCGGCGAACCCATTGCCCAGCCTCCGGAATGCCTGACCGCCTCCGTTTCATGGGTGACAGCCGGCCATGTTCCTGATATGTTCTCACTCCATAAAATGGAGGGAATCATGATGAAGCTCTACTGGGCGCCACAGTCCCGTGCCTTCCGGGCGCTCTGGATGATGGAGGAAGCCGGCTGCGACTATGAACGGGTGCTGATCGACATCCGCAAGGGCGCCCAATCGGCGCCGGAATTCCGGGCCGTCAATCCGATGATGAAGGTGCCGGCCCTTTCGGACGGCGCCGCCATGGTCGCGGAATCCGCCGCCATTTGCGCCTATGTCGCCGAGCGGGTGCCGGAAGCCAAGCTGGCGCCGCCGCTGGGCGATCCGGCGCGCGGGCGCTATCTGCATTGGCTCTTCTTCGCCGGCGGCTGCATCGAGCCCGCCTATACCCAGAAATTCACCAAGCTCGAGCTGCCCAGCATGTCGGCGGGCTGGGGCAGCTTCGACCGGGTCATGGATGTCCTGGCCGAGGCCCTGGCCGAGCGCCCCTGGATCCTGGGCGAACGCTTCTCCGCCGCCGATGTGATGCTCGGCGCCGATCTGAACTATGGCGTGAACATCTTCAAGATTGTCGAGCCGCGGCCCGAGTTCACCGCCTATATCGCCCGCTGCACCGCGCGGCCTGCCTTTCA
>DATHQQ010000178.1:0-4981 GCA_035482595.1 Verrucomicrobiia bacterium | reverse complement strand
ACCAGCATGACGACGAATTGCAAGCTTCCCAGATGCCAGGGGCCGATGTCGACCGAGCTGGTGGTGTCGAGGCCGACCGAGCGCACCTGGCCGCCGGCGAAGAACTGAACGGAATAGCGCAGCACCATCGCCAGGCCGATGGCGACGAGAAAGAGCTGGAGCGTGCTCGTGCGCGCCCGGCGCATCGGCTCCCAGATCACCTTGTCGAGCATCACGGCCAGCAGGGCGGTGACGATCATGCCCAGCGCCGCCGCAGCCCAGAAAGGCACGCCCAGGGAGGTGAAGGCCAGGGTCACATAGGTGCCGAAGGTTAGCATATCGCCATGGGCGAAATTGACGAGGCGCAGCACGCCATAGACGAGGGTGAGGCCGACGGCGCCCAGGGCGAAATACCCGGCGCTGACCAGGCCGGTCATCGTCGCCTGGCCGGCCGCGATGGGACCTACGGCGACGGCCAGCAGCAGGACGATCACCAGAAGGGCAATTGCCAGGAAGGCGACCGGCGGCAGCTGGCGCCACCCCCCTGAAAGGAACGGCGGGGCGTCGCCGCCCCGCCGCTTGTCGTTCTTGGATAGGCTCATCTCATCTCGTCATTTGGCGTCGATCTGCTTCAGGACCACCAGCTTGCCCTGCTGATATTCGAAGATGTCGAAGAGGCTGACTGTCGGATCGCCGTTGTCGGCGAACTCGAAGGCGCCGGCCACGCCGATATAATCGATCTTCTGGCCGTCGGTGACGGCCTTCAGCGCGTCGGCCAGATTCGTCAGATAGTACTTCGGCGCGCCCGGCGTCGTCACATCCCGGATATGGGAAGCGATGGAGGCGGGATCCGCCGACTTGCCCGCCGCGGCGGCGAGGAAGCAGAGCGTCGTCGAATCGAAGCTGTTGGCGTCGAGGGAGTAATGCTCGACCCCGCCGGCCTTCTGCCAGAGGGAATCGAACAGCTTGTAGGAGTCGGTGCCCATCGGCGTGCCGCCGCGGGTGCCGCGCGCACCTTCGATGGCCTGAGGCGGGATGTTGCTGGGCACGGTCGAGAAGGCCAGCGCGTCGGCGACGAAGGCCTTGGTGGGATCGAACTTGCCCGTCCGCACCAGAGCGGCCCCGAGCTTGGCGTAGGTATCGGGGTAATCGATGATCACATAGGCGTCGGGATTGTTGGCGACGACCTGGCCGGCCTCGGAATCGAAGGTCGCCTGGGCCGGATCGAAGACGACCGGTCCCTGAACCTTGCCGCCCCTGGCCTCCCAGGCCTTGGCGAAGCCCTTCGACAGGCCTTCGCCATAGGGCTCGTTGCGATAGACCACGGAGACCAGCTTGCCCTCGGCGGTGCCGAGCTTGTCGGCGATCGCCGCGGCGAGGGCGAGAGCCTGCAGGCTGTCCGGCGGAACGGTGCGGAAGATGGTGCCTTCGTCCTTGATGGTACGCAGCCGCATGCTGGTGCCGACCGGCCAGATAGTGACCCGCTTGCGGATGGTGAGGCCATTGGCGATGGCGATGGATTCCGGCGTGATGGCGGGCCCGATCAGGCAGGAAGCGCCCTGATCCACCAAGGTGCGCGCCGCGGAAAGAGCGGCCTGGGGATCGCCCTGGACGTCGGCGCCGACATCCTTCGCCGAGATCGGCACGCCCGCCTTGGCGGCCTGGTCATTGGCATAGGCGATGGCGATCTTGATCGCCTTGTCCTGGGAGGGCCCCGTCTCGGACAGCGGGCCAGTGACTTCAAGGAGCTTGCCGATGGTGAGGTTCACGGGATCGGCCTGGGCGGCCATGGGCACGGCCAGTATGGCAAGGCTTGCCGCGAGGGCGGCGCCCGCCAGTGTCTTGCGTATCATCTCTCGTCTCCCTTGTTTGCGTGGTTCAAGCTTCAATTCCCCTTCTTCCCTCCGGGCGGGTAGTGGCCTGCTCCGCCATTCGCAGGCTCCGTCAGCCGCCCTTTGGATACGAGCAAATCGGTTCCGGCTCGTATATCGGCATCGAAGAACATCAGCCAGCGATGCAGGCTGGAGCGGTTTTGGCCGCCGGATTCGGTGTTCTCGCCGATGGTCAATCGAAGTATGGCGTCGCCGAAGCCGTGATAGGGCGGGAAGGTGAGGCCGTCGACACGCCGCAGCAGCGGGTTGCAGCCGAGGACCATCTCTCCCAGCCGGTCCTTGTCGCCGCTCTCCGTCTGCCAGGCGCGATCGAGCGCGGCTTGATCGCCGTCCGTCTCGACGCGGCGAATCTTTCCTCCTTCGAAATGGAATCTGAGACCCTGGTCGAGCCAGCGGTCGATATCGAAGCCATAGCCCATGGTCGGAAAGCCGAAGCCGCCCCTGAGCGTGATGATCCCCTCGACCGAGTCCAGCAGGGGAATGCTGCGCAGCGCGCCGCAGGGTATCTCCTCCTCGCGGTCGCGCGCGGTCCGGGCGGCGGCTGCCTTGGACTTCGACGCATCGCCGTCGTTGACATGGAAGCGCGCGCCCATGCGCAAGCGCAGATCCGTGCCGGCCGGCGTCGTGATCCGAAGCTCGCGTTCCGCCATCCTGGAAACGAGACCCTGCATCCGCCGGCGCAATTGCCCGTAATCCAGATTCAGCACGGCATCCTGATAGACCAGGTCGAGGGCCTTGTTCGACGGATGGTCGGGATCCGGGTTTCCGGGATCGTGGAACCAGTGGAAATGGATGCTCCGCCCCGGCCAGGTTTCCAGGATGAGCTCGCTCTGGCCGATCGTCATGGTCGAACGGGGGGAGCGCCAGTCATTCTGCAGCCAGAGGAAGACATCGGCATTGGCGAAGACGCGGCCCATGGCCTCGTCCTCGGCGCGGGCATCGGCCGGATCGGGTTTGGTGCCGTCAGGCTTGCGCAGCGCCGTCAGCGCCGGGGTCCAATGCAGGATGGTGGCGAGCTCGATGGCGCCGGCACGCTGAATCTCCGCCCGGACGGCCTCCAGCATGGCGCCCCCGCAATAGGGGTCGGCGGAGATCAGGACCCTTTCGTGCCGCTCGAGCCGGAGCACATCGCCCACCAGCTTCCGCGCCATGGCCGCCCAATCGAGTTGATGGGTCGCCGTCAGTCCCTGATGAGGAATCGGAAAAGGATCGGTTTCTCGCATACCCAGCCACCCGCGCCTCGGCCCAACTCCGAGAAGATCTGCCGACCAAGCCGCATAGTTGCACAAGAACTGCGCCTCGCACAGCCGATAGAGGCAGCCGGTGGGTCTCCGGCGATCCGGCCGTGGAATCTAGAGTCGCGTCGGCCCTTGGCAACGCAGAAATCCTTGCAAGGACCGATAGCCCGGCTTCCCCATCCGGGACTTCGCCCGGGCGATCAGTCGTGGAAGACCACCGAGCGCCCCCCGTCCACCATAATGCATTCCGCATTGATGAAGGGCGCCTCGTCGGAGGCGAGGAAGACGGCTGTCCAGGCCACATCCTCGGGCCGGCCGATGCGCTTCGGCGGCTGCAGGTCATAGGTGCGCTGCCGCTCCGCCGCCGGATCGGGAAAGCTGTTCCAGTAATCGACCGCGATCTGGGTCTCGATATAGCCCGGCGCGATGGCGTTCACCCTGATGCCGCGGTCGGCATATTCGATGCCGAGCGCCCGCGTCATGCCCAGAAGCGCATGCTTGGCCACGGGATAAGGGAAAGTATGACGAATGATCTTGAAGCTGTGGGTGCTGGCGATGTTGATGATCCCGCCGCTCCCGGCCTTCAGCATCAGCGGCAGCACGGCCTTGCTGCAAGTCCAGGCGGAATCGAGGTCGAGGCGGAAGCAGCGCTGCCATTCGCCATCGCTCATCGCCAAGGGCTCGTGAAAGACATTGGTGCCTGCGTTGTTGACCAGAGTGGTCGGCGGGCCGAACTCGGCCACCGTCTCGGCCACAGCGCGCTCTACATCCTCGGGACTGGTGACATCGGTCGCGACGAAATGCGCCCGGCCGCCATTCTCGATGATCGATCGCGCCGTCGCCGCACCCGTTTCGGGGTTCTTCTCTGCGATGGTGACGGCGGCACCCTCGCCGGCGAAGCAGCGGGCGATGGCCTCGCCGATCCCCCGACCGGCGCCCGTGACGATGGCGATCTTGCCGGCGAGACGTCCTGCCATGGCGCGCCTACCAGTCCACGACCGTACCGTCGGGAAGGACGGCATGCTGGGCGTGGAGGACTTCCTGCTGGAAGGGATGGCGGGCGGCGACCGCCTCGTCGACCTCGACGCCGAGCCCGGGCCCTTCGGGGATCTGCCAGGCGCCCTCCACCATGCGGATGGGAGTCTGGGCGACCTCGGCATACCAGGGCACCGAGCCCACCATCTCCTCCTGGATGACGAAATTGGGCGTCGCGATATCGAAATGCAGCGCGGCGACGCCAGCCAGCGGCCCCAGCGGATTGTGGGGCGCGATGCCGACACCCGCGGTCTCCGCCGCCGCCGCGATCTTGCGGGCTTCGGCGAGGCCGCCGGTATGCGCGATATCGGGCTGGGCGATATGCACGGCGTTCAGGCGGAACAGCGGCTCGAACTCGCCGCGGCCGATCAGGCGCTCGCCCGTGGCGATTGCCACCGGCGAACGCTCGGTCACCGCCTTCATCAGCTCCGGATTGCCCGGCGGCACCGGCTCCTCGACGAAGAGGGGCCGGCCCGGCGCGAGAGCCCGGATGTAGTCGAGGGCAGCGGCGGCCGAGGCGGGGCGCCCGTGAAAATCCACCATGATCTCGATCTCCTCGCCCACGGCCTCGCGCAGCGCCTGCATCAGCTTGGCCACATGGTCGACGCCGCGCAGCGGGGCCGTGTAATGCGTGTAGGGGATGAACACGACCTTGAGGGCGCGGTAGCCTCTGTCGAGGACCTTGAGGGCCTGGTCGACGAGCGCCTCGGGCTGCATGGTCTCATAGACCGCGCGCATGTCGCCGAGGCCGAGATGGGTATAGACCGGCACGCGCTCCCGGGTCTTGCCGCCGAGCAGGCGCCAGACCGGCACGCCCAGATCCTTCCCCAGGATGTC